>JBGSIV010000120.1:0-4019 GCA_041742355.1 Candidatus Zixiibacteriota bacterium | reverse complement strand
CAGCGGGAGAACAGGCGGGCGGGGCCGACTTCCTGGTCGACATGGCCGCCGGGCTCTTCCGCGACGGCCTCTTCGGCGGCTTTGTCACCATCGACCGGACCGGCTCGGGCGTCGACCGCTTTGTCCCGGTCGATACCGCCCGGGTCAGCCTCTCCACCGAGACCGGACGGCGCCGCTTCCGCTACGAGACCGAAACGGGATCCCTTGACCTTGAACGCCCCGACTTCTACTACATCCCCCTCTCCGGAGGCGTCAACGCCCCCCTCGGGCGCTCGATCCTCCAGGCCGTGCCCTTCGTCGCATATGTCGAACAGCAACTGGTCGATGACATGCGCCGCGCCAGCCACAACGCCGGTTTCCACCGTCTGCACGTGAAAATCACCCCGCCGGAGCGGCTGGCCGGCGAATCCGACACCGCCTACATCGACCGCATCAACGGCTACTTCGACTCGACCGTCTCGATGATCCGCTCGTGCGAAGTCGACGACAACCCGGTCACCTGGGACAACGTCCTGATCGAGTACATCGGCCCCGACGCCACCCGGAGCGTCACCAACTCCTGGTTCTTCAGCCACCGCTCCATGATCGAGGAGATCTGCGCCGGCACCAACCTCGCGCCGTTCCTGCTCGGTTACTCCTACGGCGCCACCACCTCCTGGTCGGGCTTCAAGTTCGACCTGGTGATGCGCCAGGTGCGGTCCGTGCAGGCGGAGATGGCGCGGCTGCTGGAATGGATCGCGGCGATCGACCTGGCCCTCGGCGGCATCGACCTCCCGGTGCGCTGGGAATTCGACAACAGCTTCGCCTACCAGGCCGGTGAGCGGGCGAACATCGAATCGACCCGGGTGAACAACATCATTCGCCTCTACGAATCCGGCCTGATCGACAAGCAGACCGCGGTCGCCCGGGCGACGGAGTTGTTGTGAGCGAGGCGATATCGGCACAGCATCGGGAAGAGCTGCCGGCGGACCTTCTGGGCCTGCCGGCGGCCGACTGGGATCAGGGCCTCGACGACCCGGTGCACTTCGCCGAAACGATCCTCGGCCTCACCCTCCACGAGGGACAACGACACTGGCTGCGCCAATCCACCCGCCGGGAGAATATCCTCGTCACGGGTAACCGCTGGGGGAAGTCCTTCGTCTCGGCCCTGAAACTGATTCACCACGCGATCTATCGCCCGCGCAACCCCCGCTACGACGAGTGCGGACGCTACCATATCGTGACCGCCTCCATCACGCAGGACCAGGCCAACATCATCTTCGACCAGGCGGTCCGATTCGTCCGCGAGTCCCCCCTTCTGTCCCGCTTGCTCGTGTCGATCGTGCGCACGCCGTACCCGAAGATGCAGTTCACCAATGGCGCGGAAATCGAGGCCCGTTCCACCCAGAACCGCGGCGAGTACCTGCTCGGGCACGACTACGACCTGTTCATCTTCGACGAAGTGGCGTTCGAGACCGATCCCGGGTACGTGGTCGAAGAGGTGGTCTACATGCGCCTGGCCGACCGCGAGGGACGCCTCGATCTCGTCTCAACCCCCTGCGGCCGAAACTGGCTCTGCCGCCGGGCGCAGGAGGTGATTGCGGGAAAACGCCCCGGCTACTTCCAGACTGGCGACAGCCGCGAAAATCACCACCTCCCGCGCACCTTCCTCGAGGAGCGGATGAACTGCTTCTCCGAGCGACTCGTGCAGCAGAACATCCTCGGCCAGTTTGTCGATGCCGGCGGAGAGGTGATCCCGGGCAAGCTCATCGACCGGGCGCTCCTCGGCTTCGCCGGTCTGCCCCCCCTCGGGGAATCGGTGCGCTGCGTATCTGGCTGGGATCTGGCCCGTAAACGCACCGCGACCGTGGGCATAACCGTCGCCGTCCAAAAAGACACGATTCGAGTCGTGGCGCTGGAGCGACTAACCCACACCGACTGGGACGTCGTCATCGAGAAGATCAAAGCCCGGCAGCGGCAGTATCCCGGCACACTGATTGTCGATGGCACCGGGCTGGGAGATGTCATCGTCAACCAGTTGCGGGAATTCAATCCCCTCGCCATCATCTTCACCCAGTCGATGAAAAGCGCCCTGCTGACCAACGTTGAACTGCTCCATGCCCAGGGAAAGGTCTTCTACGAGCGGTGGGAATTGCCCGATGGCCCCGGCCGAATCTGGGCGCTCGAAGATGAACTGCGATCGGCGCGGTGGGACGACAACAACGAATGCGACAGCCTCATGGCCCTGGGGCTGGCGTTGTGGCCGGCGCGAATACAGGATGCACCGGTGATCGAGCCACGGGTGGGAAAAGCGTGAAGGACGGCAAAAGAAACGCCTTCTGCAGGGAGGGGCAGAAGGCGTCGAAGGGTAGAGGTTGGGGAACGGGAACTCAACTTTTCCAGGACCGGTGGTCGCCGGTCACGCGACTTTCTTCCTCTTGCGAAGCATGTGCATCGCCGCAAGCCCGCTCCCCAGCAGTATGAGCGTACCCGGCTCGGGTACCTGCGGGGGCGGCGGCGGCGTCTTTGTGTCGCCCGAATTGGTATGGCGATCGTGCTGCGGCTGGGTCGCCCCCGACCCCGAACCGTCCCCTTTCGGCAGCCAAATGCCGAAAGCCTCGCTGACCGTGAAAGTCAGAACCAGCACAAAAATCACCACGGCGAAGACCCACTTCAAGGGGTGGCTGTGCTTTTCCTGGTATGTCCTCATAACGTCATCCTATTCTCAGCTACTTTGCTACCTTTTGCAGTGCGCGTCGTTGTGAACTCTTAAAGCAATCGCTGTGCCAGTCTCTTCTCTTGATCCGTCATGCCCGTCAAAAAGTCGTTGCACAAGTAGCACTTGCGCCGGGCAATATGGACTGTATCCCTCAGTTTTTTGGTAGTGAATAGTTAGCATCTTTTTGCACAATTTCAACATAAAACTGATGGAGATTGCCCCGACCCCCCGGTAAGTAAAGAACCTTTGCTAACGGAGGGCTCATGGACAGCAGTCTCGGACGTCTCACCGCGCACCTCGCCGACCCCGGCGACAACGGCGGCGCAGTCAACCTGATCGACCTGATTAACCGGAACATCTACCCGCCGTCACCGGTGACCGCCGGAAGTGTCCACATCCGGGCGATGTACATCGTCTCCGATGAGGTCAACAGCTTCGGGGGGCGATTCCCGGTCGACGAACACGCGGCGCTGTGCCGGCTCCTGATCGATTCGCCCGTCATGATCGGACACCGCAAAGACCGGCTGCCCATCGCCCGCGTGTTTCACGCCGCGGTGGTCGAACGCGATGGGCGGCGCTGGGTCAAAGGCTGGTTCTACTGGCTGCGCGCCGCCGACGGCTCCGAAACGCTGCGCGAGAATATCGACGGCGGCATTTACCGCGAATGTTCAATCAGCTTCACCTTCCTCCTGCCGGAGTGCTCGATCTGCGGCAAGGACATCCGCACCTGCCCCCACCAGCCGTTCGAGCGGTACACGGCCAACGGCGCCGAGCGGGCCTGCCATTACTGCTACCGCCGGGTGGAGCGTGTGCTGGAGACCTCTCTGGTTTACCGGGGCGCGGTCGCCGACACGCGCCTGACCAAAGAACTGGCGGGGGAGAACCCCCTCGCGCCATGGCCGGAAATCCCCCTCCACTCGCTCACCGAACTGCCGGTGGCCGAACACTACCTCGTGGTGCCGTACTACCACGGCATCCCGGTAACCATGTCCGTCCACGAAGGGGTACTGCGGCTGCGACGCCTCGACGGACGCGACCTGCCGCCAATCCACGCCGAACGTCACGGAATGCACGACCTCCCCAACCTCGAGGCGGCTCACGGCTACCTGTTGGGATTGCGCGGGAAAGAACGCTGCGCGACCGATCAGGTCGAACGCTACCTGCTGGGGGAAGCCTCCCCGGTGACCCGCCTCCAGGTGCGGCTCCTCCCGGGAGAAGATCTGGGGCGACACGGCGCCACCCCGGCCGAAGGCGCCTTCTCGGTCGGCCTGATACGGCACCGCCGCTGCCGACTCCCGGAACTCGCCGAGGCTGCCGCCGA
>JBGSIV010000119.1:0-24057 GCA_041742355.1 Candidatus Zixiibacteriota bacterium | reverse complement strand
AGAACACACCGACCGCCGCCAGGGTCAGAATCCCGGCCGGGATCGCGCCCGAGCCGGCGATTTCGAAAACTTCCTTGAAATTGAACGTGCCGAAGAAAATGCCGATTGTGAGCAGCCCGACAAGAAACCCGAGGTCGCCGGTGCGGGTGGTCAGAAACGCCTTCTTGCAGGCATCCGCCGCTGACTTCTTCTCGAACCAGAACCCGATCAACAGGTACGAGGTCAGGCCGACCAGCTCCCAGAAGATAAAGATCATGAAGAAGTTGTTGGCCAGGACCAGACCGAGCATCGAGAAGAGGAAGAGCGAGAGGTAGGCGTAGAACCGGCTGAACCGCGGGTCGTTGTGCATGTACCCGAGCGAGTAGATCTGCACGCATGAGCCGACAAGGGTCACCACGACCAGCATCACCGCCGTCAGGGCGTCGACCAGTATCCCGAGCTGCAGGTGAAAGTTGGGGAAATCGAGGAACTGGTAGTAGGCCTCGTAAGCTTCGCCGTGCCGCCCGATTGTTTCGAACAGCACCCAGAACGACAGCACCAGCGAGGTGAGAATCATCGCGATGGAAAACCGCGAGGCCAGCTTCTCATTCCACCGGAGGAAGAAGACAATCAGCACAAACGACAGGAGCGGCAGTAAACAGATGATGAATGCATTCTCAGTCATAGTTGTCCCCTTACCACTTCATCACGCTGTAGTGGTCAGTTTCGATGCCGCGCCAGTTGCGATAGATGAGCAGGACGATGGCCAGACCGACCGCCGCCTCCGCCGCCGCAATGACTATCACGAAGATGGCGAACAACTGGCCGACAAACGGCGTCGTCGCCACGAACTTGTTGAACGTCACGAAGTTTATGTTCGCGGCGTTGAACATCAGCTCCAGGGACATCAGGATCCCGATCGTGTTGCGCCGCGTCAGAACGCCGAACAGCCCGGTCGCAAACAGGATCATCGCCAGTACCAGGTAGGGAAGCATCAGGAGCGCTCCTTTCTGGCCAGCACGATTGCGCCGATCATCGCCGCCACCAGCAGCACCGAGATGACTTCGAACGGCAGGGCGTACTCTGTCATCAGGTACTTGCCGAGGAGCGCTATGTTGTCAGTGGAGAGATCTTTCGGGCGGTAGTGCCAGACCCGGGCCGTGGTTGTCGCCCGGATCAGGAGGATTCCGGCGAACACGAACACCACGCTCACGAAGAACGACACGAGGACGTTCTCGTTGAGCTGGCGGATTCGCCGCGAGGCGAGGTTGCTCGTGAGCATGATCGCGAAGATCATGAGGATGGCCACCGCGCCGACATAGATGAGCACCTGGGCGGCGGCAATGAATTCGGCCTCCAGGAGCACGTACAGCCCCGCCACCGAAAAGAGGCAGAGGATGAGGAAGAGGGCGCAGTGAAAGATGTTTTTCAGCGACACCACCATGAAGGCGGAGACGAGCGTCACGAACGCCAGGATCCAGAATACGGGGGTGACCCCTTCAAACAGTTGCTCCATGGCTATTGTTGGCCCTCCTCCTTGTTGACCGGCTCGGCTGCCGGGGCGGGCTTGTCCTTCCGTTCGGTGCGGGCCGGCTTCTTCTCCTCGCCGTCCTCCGGCTCGGAGTCCTTGGTCATATTGGCGCCTTCGGTCTCGGCCGCCGCACCGACCTTGCGCACCGGGTTCTTCCGGCGCCGCGTATCTTCGTACGGCACATCCTTGCCCCACTGCTGGAGCGTTTTGATGTCCCAGATGAGGTCGCTCGCCTTGAGCATCGAGAATTCGTACTTCTGCGCCAGTTTGATCGCGCTGAAATTGCAGGCTTCCTCGCACATGCCGCAGAAGCAGCAGAGCGAGTGATCGACGATGAACTGGGCCAGTTGCTTCTTCTTGTCTTCGCCGCGCGGGGCGTCGATGGTGATGGCGCTCGAGGGGCAGGTGCGCTCGCACAGCATGCAGGCCGTGCAGTTAAGTTCGCCCGTTTCCTTGTCCGAGAGGAGCACCACCATCCCGCGCGAGCGCTCCGGGATTTCGTCGCGCTGCTCGGGGTACTGGATCGTCACCGCGTGACGCCCGAGATGTTTCCCGGCAATACCGAGGCCCTGGGCCAGGGCTTTCAAGTCGTTAAGTATTCCCATACCGTGTTGTCCTCGCGTCCTACCAGTACCATCCCAGGTACTTGAAGATGCCCGCCACGATCAGGTTGGCGAACGTCAGCGGTACCAGAAACTTCCAGGCAAACTCCATGAGCTGATCGACACGCAGCCGCGGGTAGGTCCAGCGGAAGAGCATCAGGAGCAGCACCACGAGCAGCGTTTTGAACAGGAACCAGATCCACGACGGGACAAATTCCCAGCCGTTCCACCCGCCGAAAAAGAGCGTCACCGCCACTGCCGACACTGTGAACATGTTCACGAACTCGGCCAGGAAGAACATGGCGAACTTCATCCCGGAGTACTCGATATTGTACCCCGCGACCAGCTCCTGCTCGGCTTCGGGTATATCAAACGGCGTCCGATTGGCCTCGGCGGTCGCGGCGACGATGAACGTCAGGAACGCGAGCGGCCCCATCGGCAGCCGGAATACGAACCAGTTGAAAATCAGCCCCTGCTGCGATTTCACGATGTCGACCATCGAGAGCGAACCGACGAAGATGATGACCGTCAGCACCGACACGACCATCGGTACCTCGTAGCTGACCACCTGTGCGGCCGACCGCATACCGCCGAGGAGCGCATACTTGTTGTGCGAACCCCAGCCCGCCATGAGAAGGGAAATCACGGTGAACGTCGTTACGGCCATGATATACAGGATGCCGATATTGAGGTCGGCGACTATGAGGCCGTCCCCCCACGGGATCACGATGTAGGCCAGGAAGGCGGCCACAAACCCGACCACGGGCGCCCAGAAGAAAACCGCCTTGTCGCGCGTGGCTACGCGGACATCTTCCTTCTGCAGCAGCTTGATCGCATCCATGATCGTCTGGTACCACCCGTGCCAGCCGTGGCGCATGGGGCCGAAGCGCTGCTGGATGTGGGCGGCGATTTTGCGCTCCCACCAGACCAGGAAGAGCGCGACCACGGCCAGGATCCCGAACATCATCACCCCCAGCGCGCCGTAGCGAATCGGGTCGATCCATGAGGCCGGCAGACCGAGGCCGCCCAGCAGCTCGCCGAGCCACTGGAAAATCGGAAGCAGTTCCAGCGCGACAATCATCGGTCAACCTCCGGCATAATGACATCGAGCGTGGCAAATATCGCGACCAGGTCGGCGATCATCCGGTTCGTGGCGAAATGCGGCAGCACCATGAGGGAGTTGTACGACCCGCCCCGGATCTTCACCCGCACCGGCTTCTTGCCGCCGTCGGACTGGATATACACGCCCAGCTCGCCGCGGGAGTTTTCCACCCGGTGGTACACCTCGCCGGCCGGAGCCTTGTAGTTGACCGTGACTCCTTTGGCCATGATCTCTCCATCCGGGAGGCCGTCGAGAGCCTGGGTGACGATCCGGATCGACTGCATGATCTCATCCAGCCGCAGCATGTACCGGTCGAAGCAGTCGCCGTTGGGGCGAACCGCCACATTCCAGTCGAATTTGTCATAGAGCAGGTAGGGGTCGTTGCGGCGGATGTCATAGTTGACTCCCGATGCCCGCAGGTTAGGTCCCGAGACGCCGTACGCCTTGGCCAGATCAGCCGGCAGTACGCCCACGCCCTTGGTCCGGTGGATCCAGATCGGGTTCTCGTTCAGCAGGCCGGTGTAGTCCGACATCTTGGCGCTGATCACGTTGAGGGCTTCGCGGCACTTGGGCACGAAGTCCGGCCGGATATCCTGCGACACCCCGCCGATCCGTATATAATTGTAGGTAAGCCGCTGCCCGCAGGTTTCTTCGAACAGGTCGATAATCAGCTCCCGTTCGCGCAGGCCGTACAGGAAAGGTGTATACGCCCCGATATCCATCGCCGTCACCCCGTAAAACAGCAGGTGCGACGCGATTCGGTTGAGCTCCAGCATGATCGTGCGGAGGTACTGCGCCCGAAGCGGGACCTCGATCCCACCGAGCTTTTCCACCGCACCGGCGAACATGTACCCGCACGACATCGCCGTCACATACTCCACCCGGTCCATGAGGGGCACACACTGGGCGTAGGTGCGATTCTCGCAGATCTTCTCGATCGAACGGTGCAGATATCCGATCACCGGTTCGATTTTGGTGACAATCTCACCGTCCATAGTCAGCATGAGGCGGCACACACCGTGAGTCGACGGATGGTGGGGGCCCATGTTGACGACAAATTCTTCTGTCCTCAGTTCCGCCATGGCTTACTTCTCCGGCATCCGGACAAAGTCCGGTGCATCCCAATCCTTGCGCATCGGGAATCCCTGGTTCCAGTCATCCGGCAGCAGGAACTGCCCGAGATGATTGTGATTGCGCACGTGAATCCCGAAGAGCTCCCAGAACTCCCGCTCGAACCAATCGGCCGCCGGCCAGACCGGCTGCAGCGATTCCACTTCCGGCTTGCCGGCCGGCAGAACGACCTTCAGGTCGAGACGGAGGCTCAACTGCAGCGAGGCGACGGAGTAGTGGATTTCGAACCGCTTATCCGGCGGATCGATCTTACCGGTGTCGATAGCTCCGGCGTTGCACAGGTATTCCAGCTGTAGTTTGGGGTCTTCCTTGAGCGCCCGGGCGACCGCCAGTAAGTCGCCGGCATCGTTGACCAGGAACAGTGGGTCGTACTTCCCGGTCGCCAGCGGCGTCAGCCGCCCGGCAAACTTTTCGGTGGCATAGGCAGCGAGTTCTTCTCTGGTCATACCTATTTCTCCTGCCAGTCTGTGAGTCGCTGTTTTTTGATCTTCTCCTGCAGATGGATACATCCTTCAAGGAGCGACTCGGGCCGCGGGGGACAACCGGGGATGTAGATATCGACGGGGATTATGTGGTCAATCCCCTTTTCCACGGCGTAGCAGTCGTAGTAGAACGGGCCGCCTTTAATGGTGCAGCCGCCCATTGCTATCACATACCGCGGCTCAGCCATCTGGTCGTACAGGCGGCGAAGGCGCGGGGCCATTTTCTTGGTTATCGTGCCCGCTGCTATAATGAGGTCGGACTGACGGGGGGTCGGCCGGAAGATCATCCCGAGCCGGTCGAAGTCATAGTGCGACGCCCCGGTGCACATCAGTTCGATCGCACAGCAGGCGGTGCCGAAGAGCAGGTACCAGAGCGACTTGGCCTGCCCCTGGTGGAGGAGGGCTTCCAGCGAGGTCAGGACGATCGAACCGCCCGGAATCTTCTCGGCGTATACCGGCAGCTTCTTGATCACACCCATTTAAGTGCTCCCTTGCGCCAGGCGTAAAACAGCCCGAAGAAGAGAATCAGAACGAAGAGAACCATCTCCACCAGTGCAAACAGCCCGAGCTGGCCGAAGGCGACCGCCCAGGGGAAGAGAAAGACCACTTCGACATCGAACAGCACGAAAATCAAGGCGAAGATGTAGAACCGGTTGTTAAACTGGATCCAGGCGCCCCCGACCGGCTCTTCGGCGCACTCGTAGTTCATGTCCTTGGCCGGATACGGGTTGTGCGGTCGCACCAGCCGGGAAAGGAAGAACGTGAAGAGCACGATCCCGACGCCGGCGGCGATGAAGAGCAAGACGGCTAAATATTCTGACATATGCATACGCCTTTATACAGGTCGCGTCGATCATGGCATGTGACCGAATTCACAATTAATTGAAAGGGTAAAAAACCGGATTTTCCCGCCGTGTCAAGGGTTTTTTCGTCCAATTTGTACCACCAAAGTTGTTAAACGGCAATGGGAAAGGACTGAGCTTGGGGCATCTATGGTCTTCACTGACCACGACTTACAGACGCTCCGCCGGACTTCTGCGGATCGGCAAATCCATACCTTTCCGTACAAAATCGTACCGAGAAGCTCTTTATTGCCCAAAGCCCCTATTTTCGTACCGCTGCGATCCAAATACGTTCTTTTCGGCGTCCGGGTCCGAGCCGTGAACGGCCGGGCCCTACCTCGATCACACGACCGCAATCATCTCGATCTCCACCCGAACGTCGCGGGGGAGGCGGCTCACCTGTACGGTCGACCGAGCCGGCGGATCGTCATCAAAATACGACCCGTAGACTTCGTTGACCGCGGCAAAATCGTTCATGTCCGCAAGGAATATGGTCGTCTTGACCACCGCTGAGAAATCCACGCCGGCATCAGCCAGAAGATTGATGAGATTCTCCATGACCTGACGGCACTGCTCGGCCGCGGTTGTCCCGACAATCTCGCCTGTTTCCGGATCGAGCGGGATCTGGCCGGAGCAGAATACCATGGTTCCGGCCTCAACACGGATGGCCTGCGAATACGGTCCGATTGCTTTCGGGGCGCGGTTGCTTTTGATCGGTCTGCGCATAGATCCTCCTCAGTCGTTTTGGCACCCAATATAGTCGCCGGCCGTTCTAGCCCAAAGGAGATATTTCACCTTGTCGATACCACCCCGATCCGTATATTGCACTAAGTTCCTCACAGCGCAGAGCCATCATCGTGAAATGCCTGGCCGTTCTCTGCTGGATCGTCGCTCTGGCGATCACCTCATGGTCCTCCGTCGGTGCCGTATCACCGGAGCGCGCCTGGACCAGACATGCCGACACCTTTCTGATCTTCCCCACTTTCTACTCCGGTTGGGACAGCGAGGACAGCGCTGCCTGTTTGGGCGCTTCGCATGCTTTGCATCCGTCGGTCGTTTTCGCCCCCAACGGCTTCCTCGGCTACCGCCTGTGGGTCGCCTATACGCCCATCTGCATCTCGGAATCGGATGAGAACCCCCATATTGCGGTCAGCAACGATGGCCGCACGTGGATCGAGTACAGCCACGGCCCGGACATCCTGCATAACCCTGTCTTCGATCGCTTTGCCGCTCACGCCACCCACCTGGCTGATCCGGACCTTCTGCTTCTTGGTGACACGGCTCTCTGCATGGTTTTCCGAGCCACGTGGGAAGTCGCCGGCGTCGACAGCAACGCCGTCTTCGCCAGCGTTACCACCGATGGCCTCCACTGGAGCGCTCCCGTGACGATCCTATCCGACAGGCTCCTGGGTAACACCCGGCGCTCGGCCTTAATTTCCCCCTCAATCACGGCCGACCCTGCCGGTGGATTCTCCCTCTTCGCTGTGGAACCTCGCGCCGCCGGACTCTCCCCGATTGACACCACCCGCGTCGTCCGGTACCAGTCTTCCGACCCGCTCACGCCATTTGAACTGGCCGATACCTGTACCTTTCGCCTGCCTTCGGACACGCTGAAAATCTGGCACCTCGAAATCCTGCCGGACATAGGGTTCGGCGCTTTTGCCCTCGTCAATCTGGTGGTCGACTCGCCCAGTAACACCGGCGACTCAGCCGACCTGTACCTCGCTGCCTTCGATCCGCATACTGGGGTCTGGGCGGTTGCACCGACACCCCTTCTGTCCTGGATGGCCGACCCGGCCGCGTGGTACGGCCGCCGCATCTATCGTGCAAGCGCCTTCTGGACTCCCACCGCAACCGATACTGTCCTCTGGCTCTACTACAGCGCTTATGCTCACCGCACCAATATCGGGGGGACTGGCACTGGCTGGCAGACCGGCCTGACCTGGGTGACCTCTGACACTCTTCTCGGCCCGGAGATTTTCAGCCCGACTCTCCGGAATGAACCCAACCTCCAGCATGTGTGCGACCCCAATCCTGCACTCCAGTGGCTCTTTGCCGACCCGACCGGCCACCGCGTGCAGGAGGATGCCGCCATAGAGGTGCGAATGGCTGGGGATGACCCGTCACAGCCTGCGGTCTGGAGCGGCGAAGTCTGCGGAGAAGCCTGCGAGACGCCCCTCGACGACCTCGTTCTCGAACCCGGCCGGCAATACACGCTTCGACTTCGAAGTCGATCCGGCCTCGACTGGTCCGCGTGGACGGAGATGGCCTTTCAGACCAACTTTTCACCGTCGTCGCCTGCGTGTGTCTCTCCGGCAGACTATGCCGGCACCCCAATCTATGATCTGCGCCCGCTTTTCACCTGGGCCCCCTCCGTCGATCCCGACAACGACTCCCTGGGGTACTACCGGATCCGCCTGACCGCCGGTTCACCCGCACAGCAGGCGTACGAGATGTCTTCTGGCGAGCCGGCCGCCTGCTTCGATGATTCCCTTCTGGTGAATCAGCCTTACTATTGGGAGGTGGCTGGCTGCGACGTGTTCGGGGCCTGTTCTGGATTCAGCAACCCCATGTCGTTTGTCACCTACCTGCCTGGTGACCTCACCGCAGACGGGGCCGTTTCGATCACCGACCTGACCCGGCTAGTCGGCATTCTCTTCCGAGGCAGCGAATGGACTACGCCACACGTCGCCGGAGACATTGACAGCCGCTGCGGCGTCTCGGTGGGTGACCTGGCCGTTCTGGTACACTACCTGTTTCGCAATGGATCGCCACCATCGGCCGGGTGCCGGCCGTAACACGAATGCTGTTGCGTGGACCGACGGCAGGTGGTATGCTAATAGTGGTGCAGGGGCATCTGTATTGGTACTGTCAGGATGCCGCAATTCAAACCAGAGGAGGGATCTATGCCGACGTTTATCATGGCCATGAGCATCAACTCGGCCGCCAAGAAGACGCACCCCGGCCTCTCGCACGACATCAACACCTCGCTCGAGATCTTCCACGAGAACAAAGTCAAGGTGAAAGACCTGTACGCCACGCTCGGCCGCTACGACTACGTCGCCATTTTCGACTGTGCCGACCAGACGGTGGCGTTCAAGGTAGCCACCCAGATCAACGCTCTGGGCGTGCTCGACACTGAGACCTGGCCGGTGATTCCGTACGAGGAGTTTTCGCAGCTGTTGAAGTGAGGGTCAGGAGAGTAGTATCCCGGGAGGAGTCGAACGGCTCCGGTCAACGACCGGCCAGCACCAGGTACGCCACTAGCCCCCACCCGATGCAGCAGAGGGCGAGGAGTGCGAAGTAGATCCGGCGCGAGTGGTAGCCGCTGGTCATGTTCGACATCCCGCCGTCGCGCGCCAGGTTGAACATCACGCCGAGGGCGTAGACCGGCGCGCCGGCGAATCCGAGCCACCCCGTCGCCTCCGGCGCGAGGAGTGCCGCCATAACGATAAACGTCGTCAGCAACGCCGCGACCAGCGTTCCCGTCCAAATGCGTCGATCGTATACCCGGCGTCGACGGTGCATATCTTTGTCTCCTAGTCCGCCAGCCCCGTAGGGCCCATCAGATCGACAAACGCCTTGAGGAAATCACCCCGGTAGGCCCCTTTAAGGGAGAACATGATTTTGAGCGCAGGGAAGGTCTCGATGGCCCTCTGGTACACCCGCTCAGTCGTCATGGCGTCGAATGAGTCGGCGATCGCCACGATCTGCGAGTAAACGTGCATCTCGTGCAGATCCAGCCCGCTCGGGTACCCCCGGCGTTCTCCCCGCTCGTGGTGCTGCAGCACCGGGTAGTAGCAGCTTGATTCGATCTGGTCGGTCTCTTTCAGGATATCGGCGCCCCACTGCGGGTGCTTCTTCATGATCTCGAATTCCGTCGGATTCAAGGGAGCCCGCTTGTTCAAGATCCGCTCCGACACCCGCGACTTGCCGACATCGTGCAGGAGCGCCCCCACCCCCAGTTCATTGAGAAACCGCTCGTCGTTGTAGCCAAGCTGCTGCGCCAGCGCGAGGGAGAACGTGCAGACGTTTACCGAGTGCGTATAGGTATAGTAATCGAATGATGTGATTTTGAGCAGCGTGTGGAACGCCTCTTTCCCCTGCAGGATGAAGTCGATTGTCGTGGTGACGAGGTCCTTTGACCGCTGGATGTTCTCCCCGTAGGTCGGATTGGCCAGTACATCCTTCACCAGGTTGGTCGAGGTGGAGTAGAGGATGCTGGCCTTTTTTTCCTCCCGAATCCCCGGGTCGATGAGGATCTTCGCCAGGTTCCGCTCGATATAGCGCTGGTAGCGGTGCCTGTTTTCGTCGGTGATGAACAGCCGATCGACTTTGTTCTCCAGCAGGTTCTGGCGCGTCCGGTCGTTGAACGGAAGGTCGGCTGACCGGTACAACACCATCTTCCCGTTGACCGTCAGGAATAGGTCGAAATCAAGGATAGAGTCCACCCGGAGCGAATCAAGCAGGATAGGAAGATACTGCGTAATCGTCGCGGTCTTTGTCTGAATCGGGACCATCGGGAACGCGTTTCTCCTTGGCTGGTAAACGATTCCACGGCCGCACCGCGGCCTGGGTTCAGTAGGATTATCGGCAGGTCAGTACGACAGCCTTAAAAAAAACCCTCCGGTGAGAGGCCGGAGGGTACCGTAGGAGGGATGCATGAGAAAACATGGTCCGCTAATCACGAACCATAATTTTTGATCGTACCGAGCACCGAATTGAGGGATGTCGTGATGTCGCTGAGAATTTTGCTGTACCGCTTGAGCAGCTCCGAGTACTGCCAGCGCATCTGGAACGCCTTCTCCGGGAAGTCGAAGAGCTCCAGCAGGGTGGCCTTGTGAATCTCGTCAAGGTAACGTAAGGTGTAGTACGGATAGTCGGGAATATTGGCGTCGTCGACCTCCCCCTTGGCGATGCGGTCGCGGTAGACCTCCAGCTTTTCCAGGACCACTGTCCCGAAGCACCACGGGGTCATGATCACCCCGAGGTTGCCGCCGTCGGTATAGAACCGGACGATCGTCTGCATCAGCAGGTCGACAATGACCCCGCGGGCGCGGTAAAAAGCGATTGTTTCGGAGCAGTCGGCGGGCGTGGTAAACAGCTTCTCATCCAGGCGGGAGCGCTCTGCCTTCGCCTTGGCGTAGGTCTTCTCGAGGAAGCGGTAGTAGTCTTCGAAGTACACTTTGGTATTCTCCGACAGCGACATCAGGAAAAACCCCCGGTCGTCCTTGCGAACCCGCGGTTCCTGTGTCGTCGACAGTCGCTCAGTCGAAAAGCCTCGGTGGAATCTGCTGTCTAACATGCTGCCTCCTTCGTCAATCGCATCTGGCGACCCATAGAGCGAAGTCCGTGCCGTTTCAGCCCGGAACGTGCGCTCGTCGACTCACGCCCCCTACTCCATTCTCTCACAAGGACTTTCGGGCGGCTGTGCCGTCGCTGCACAGGTGCAATCCACTGCACCCGACCCGTCGACACGTTGCACTGCGCTGCCGAACCAGCTGTTTGTGCAGGCGCCTGCGCTCATACTCATGCCACCGCATGTCGCGCAAAGGTTGGACAGAAGTCCTCGTCATTCTCTGCCGATACTACTTAACGACTATGCACACCGACCAAAAGCAAAGCTTCTCGGAGGATCCCATGCGCGACCACTGGCAGCGCAGCAAGAAGTCTACGCCCCGCGGCAAAGCGAACGGACGCCGCGGCCAGTTCATCGACGATCCGGACGGCGGCGGCGCCCAACTCGGCAGCCGACGCAGCAGTCGGAAACGCCAGCTCGAAGAACTGACCGAAATCGAACTGGAGGAAATGCTTGATTCCGCCGATTCGGGAGAACGGGTGCCGGAGTAGCCGGTATCACGGACGATAGACCCATGACTTCAGCGCCGACCAGGTGGTCGGCGTTTTTTTATGGCCATTCAGCCACGCCCATCCGTCTGTGCTGTGGAGCGCGACCGTGGTCGCGCCGGGGAATCCCGTTGACAGGTATCCCCACCCCCCCGTAGGTTACTCGAAAGATCGCTCGATCAACAGGGGAGAGCGTCCTATGTACCGCTGCCGTCGCCGACCCGGTTCCCTCATCATATATCTGGCAGTGTCTTTGGCTGCCTTGCCGCTAATGCCACTCCTCATCGGGTGCAGTGAAAGCTCTCCGACCGACATTGTCTCTTCCGAATGGGCTATGGTCTCGCTGGATCTCGAGGGCCACGACTTCCGCGGCGTCGACTTTCACTCCACAGATACAGCTTGGCTGGCCGGCAGCGATGGGGCAATCCTCCACACTACCGATGCCGGCGGCACCTGGACCCCGGACTACAGCGGCACCTCACGGACACTCCTTGATATAGACTTTGCCGACAGCCGCTGCGGCTGGGCGGTCGGCGAGGGCGGCACCATTCGACGGACCATTGACGGCGGCCGAATCTGGCAGTCCCCTCTCTTCGCACCGACCGCCCTTACACTCTTTGGCGTCACTGCGGTGACTCCCCGCAAAGCGATTGTGGTTGGTGCCGACGGCGTCAGTTACGTTACGCTCGACGGCGGCCTCCGGTGGGACACCCTGGCGTCGAGTTCCGCGGGAGCCTGGCATGATGTCATCGCGATGGACACGATTGCTGTTGCTGTCGGCGAGGGCGGCCTTGTCTCTCGATTCTCAGGATACGACCGCATTGTCGAGCGAATAGCCGTCGACACTCTGTCGCGCGACCCGCTTGTCACCGACACCACCTACCACGCGATCGATACCCTCTGGTCCTCCGTCGAGACTATCCCGTCTCCAGTCGGCGCCGATCTGCTGGCTGTTGCGTCTGACGGCGATGGAACCCTCTGGGCGGTTGGGAAGGAGGGAGCCATCATTGCCTCCGCCGACGCCGGTTTATCCTGGGGGCAGGTGCCCGGCGGCACTTCGGCCGATCTCACCGCGATCGCTTTTCGCGGCGACCACGGCGTAATCGTCGGGCTTGGTGGTGTCAAGCTCATCACCGACAACAGTGGCCTGGATTGGACCGGCATACCTTCCGATATTAGTCTCGACCTCTACTGCGCGGCCATCCCTCCAAGTGGCTCCTACTGGGCTTTCGGGAGCTTCACGATCCTTCGGTCAGTCGGCGGTGGCCAGAAGTGGGAGCGGCTCACCTCCGGATCTGTGCTGACCGCTACGCTCACCGGTATCGAGTTTCTCGACGACACACTTGGCTTCGCCGTCGGTTACAACGGCACAATCCTGCGCACCACTGATGGCGGCGCGGTCTGGCGGCTGCTGCGCCAGGGGTCCGGCTACAGCCCCACCGTCTGGTTGAGCGCTGTCGACTTTGTTGATCCGCTCCACGGATGGACTGTGGGCCGCACCGGAAACCATCCCTTCTCCCTCATCGTCATTCGCACTTCCGATGGCGGCGACTCCTGGGAGACTTTCACCTTTTCGGCCCTGCCGTGGGCGGAGGACGTCGCGTTCGTCGATCTGCTGACCGGCTACACCTGCGGATTCGGGGCTGTTCTCAAGACGGTCGATGGGGGAGAGAGCTGGGAAGTGCAACCGGTTCCGATTCCCGCCAGTTTTGCGAGCATCGATTTCGTCGATCCTCTGGCGGGCCTTACGGTTGGCGCCGGAGGTGCGGTCATGCGCACCGGTGACGGCTTGGTCTGGGAGAGTCATGCCGCCGACACCCTTCTGGCAGCGCTTAATGGCCTCGACTACGTCAGCCCGGACATCGGCTACGCGGTCGGGACGCAAGGGGCTGTCTGGAAGACAACAGACGGAGGAACCTCCTGGCAGGAACTTGCGTCGCCTACCCGTAACGATCTGGTCGCCGTACACTTTAGCGATGACACGAACGGCGCCGCCGTTGGCGCCGGCGGCACGATTATCACGACCACCGACGGCGGTCTCTCCTGGTGTCTCGAGCGCTCCCCCACCACGGTTGCTCTGTTGGGAGTCTATACCACCGGCCCGGGTGCCGGATGGATTGTCGGCGAAGGAGGGACTATCCTTACGCGAACCTCCCCGGAGCCCTGAGGGGCAAAAACAACGGGCGCCGCCCCACGGGTCAGCGCCCTCGAACTTCTCCGTGACGACCAGTGCGCGGCGTGTTACTCGACCCAGTCGGCGATGAATACGTTCGTCTCGCCCGGGACAGAACCGTCGCGATTCGAGCAGAACACGAGCCTGCGGCCATCGTAGGAAAACATCGGGAAGCCGTCGAAAGACTCATTGTACGTGATCCGCTCGATTTTCTTCGTCTCGCGGTCCACTATGTACAGATCGAAATTCCGCCCACCCGGATCCCCGAGGTTGGAACTGAAGATGATCCGGCGGCCGTCGGGATGGAAGTACGGCGCGAAATTGGCCGCTCCGTTGTCCGTCAGCCGGACCGGAACTCGCTCCTGCAGGTTCATCACGTAGATATCCAGCTTACGCGGGCGGATCAATCCCTGCGACAACAGCCGCTGGTAGTCGCTCAGTTCCTCTCCTTCCGGCCGTGACGCCCGCCAGACAATCCACTCACCGTCGAGCGAGAAGAACGCTCCGCCGTCATATCCCGGCCAGTTGGTGATCTGCTCCACATTGCTCCCGTCGGCGTCCATCATGAACAGCTCGAGATCTCCCGTCCGCACCGAAGTGAAAATAATCCGGTCGCCGCCCGGTGAAAACACCGCTTCGGCGTCATACCCGGGTGTTTCAGTCAGGCGTGTCAGCTCGCTGCCGTCCGGATTCGCCCGAAATATGTCGTAAGAATCATATAGCGCCCACACATACCCCTGTGACATATCGGGCTTCGACGGACAGCTGTCCCCGGCCAGATGGGTGGATGCATAGATGATGTACTCGCCGCCGGGGGAGAGGAAGGAACAGGTCGTGGCGCCCTTTCCGGTCGACACCATACGCACGTCGGAACCGTCGGCGTTCATGGTGAATATCTGGTCGCAGGCCATGTCGTCCCGCATCGACTGGAACGCCAACCGCGAAGCATCGGCGCTGAAGTACGCCTCGGCGTTCTGGCCGCCGAAGGTCAACTGACGGATGTTATCGAGGTGCCGCTCCCCCTTAAAATGCGTCCCGTAAACGATTGTCGTGTCGGCCCCGGTCTTTCGGGCGAAATCCCGCTCCACTTCCTTCACACATCCTGAGAGTACCACCAGTCCGGCCAGCACCACCGCGATTCGCTTCACCCTGTCCTCCATCATTATGCTGTTGCCAATGAAGATTGCATCCTGCACATTTCGGCTAAAGAAAAACACACCGCCGGGAAATAACAATGAGAAAAGCCGCCTGTGTCATTCTCCTGTCACTCGCTATCGCGGTCGGCGCCGTTCACTCGCAGACCGACATCCTCGGGCAGATCCTCGCCGAAGTCGGCTTCAGCCGCGACAGCCTTGGCTACCGGCCGCAGGGGTACTGGAACCGCTTCCCGCTAGACGTCCCACACCGGTTGACCTCTTTCGACGCCCTTTTTGCCGGACCGCTCAGGCTCTATGACTACGCTACGACCATGGGTAACGCGGTCGAGATCTACCTTGACCCGGCCTACGGCGACACCGCCGCCCACGGCCTCTACCAGCTTGTCTACAACCTCGGGATCGACAAGAAGCTCGGCGGCTTCCGCTCCTATTCGGCTAACCTCAGACCGGCCCCCGATAGCAAGGAACCTCTGCTAACCGCGATCGAGGAGCTGTACGCGATGGCCGGACGCCAGACCGAATTCTACGCGTTCGGCAACCGGGCCGAATGGCCGGATATCAGCCGCGAGGTCAAAGAAAAGACCGCCTCGCTGCCCGACTCGGTGAAGACGGCTCTCGCCGAACTGGTAGTCAACCTCACTGAAGCCATTCACTGGCGTGACCTCGCCCTGCGCAACTGCGATCGCGACGCCCTACTGAGCGCCATGGCCATCCGCGACCTCGCCAGCACCCAGGGGGACGGCATGGTGTACTACCCCGAACTCGACGATATCGCCGCCACTATCGACCTCCCCTCGATGCACTACGCGGCGCTCAAAACGGCCGCTGCTGCCGAGAAGGCGGAACGCACGCTCAGGCGATTCATCCGCGACGTCCCGGCCGACTTTGCGCTGGAGTTGCCCACTCCGTACGGCACTATCGCCGTCTTCTCCGCCGAGCGCACCCGTCAGGCCGCGTCGGTCAATGCGCTGCGCGGAGAGCTCCCCTCGTCGATGCCCGGCTGGTTCGAATACGACGCGACCAACAGCCTCCTTATCCTCGACTTCGGCCGCCACACAGTGTACCAGGGAACCGCGGGCGCCAACTCGTCGCTCTCCAATCCCGTGTCAGTCGTGATCGACCTCGGCGGCGACGACTACTACGGCTACAACCGCAATGCTTATCCGCCGACCACGGGTGTCGGCCTCTGCGGTATTGGCCTTGTACTTGACAGCCGCGGCGACGATCACTACAGCGGCTCCACTTATGCCCAGGGAGCCGGGCTCTTCGGTGTCGGCGTCCTCTGCGACCGCTCCGGCAACGACATCTACACTGCCGAGCTCTCGGCGCAGGGGGCGGGCTATTTCGGTATCGGCCTCTGCCTCGACGGCACCGGCGACGACTCCTACTATATATATGGCGATGGACAGGGAATGGGCGGAGTGGGCGGCGGAATCGGCGTGTGCGCTTCATTCGACGGCGACGATACCTACACCGCCGAACCCTTTGCCGAGAAATACAATCGCGGCGATTACCACTCGCAGAACAAGATCAACGGCAACAACGCGCAGGGAGCGGGATACGGCCGCCGCGGCGATGGCTCCGATGGCCACGCGTGGGCCGGCGGCCTCGGCGCTATCCTCGATATCCACGGCAACGACCACTACTTCTCCGGCAACTGGACTCTTGGTGTCGGCTACTGGTTCGCCACCGGGATAGCACTCGACAAAACCGGTGATGACTTCTACGAATCCTGCTATTTCACGCAGGGCTCCGGCGCACATTTCTGCAACGGCATTCTCATTGATGAAGCCGGCAACGACCGCCACGAGCTGTTCGAAACGGCCGGCGCGGCGCTCGGTTTCGGCTGGGACTTCACCAACGCCTTTTTGATCAACAAGGGTGGAGACGACACCTACCGTGCGAAGATGATCTCGATGGGGTTGGCGCAGATCCGTTCCACCGCGCTCCTCATCGATATCGGTGGCGACGACACATACTACCTCGGTAAGGGGACTCCCGGCCTCGGCGAAGCGACCTGGCGGGAGGGGTACGGCAAGCCCGGCAAGCTGACTACGTACTACGCCTATGCCAACTCATTCGGCGGGTTTATCGATATCGGCGGCGCCGACCGGTACTTCTCGTTTACCGACAGCACCGAAACCGCCCATCCGCGCGCCATCGACAACACGATGTGGCTGATGCCTGCTCGCACCGATTCGCTGTTCGGGCAGAACAACTATGGCGTGGGAATTGATGTGGAGGAGGGGACGGTGCCGGAATTAGTTAAATGGGAGTAGGAATTTCACGAGATCCGAGAACCCTTGAGACAAGAAGGTGGTGGGTCGCCCCTCACTCCGGCGGCTCGTAGGTCCCGCGGCCCGAATCGACCATCGTCGAATCGATCTCTATCTCGAAATCTCCCGGGCACAACCCATAAGGCCGGGATGAAATACTCATATTGTCGGGGTACTTGTCCGGCAAGTCATTCTCGAAACGGTAGTTCCCCAGCATCGCAAAGATCTCCCACACCCGCGCATCGACCGCAATCGGCGCCGAATAGAGGAACCACAGCTTGTTCAGGGCCACCGATGAGTCCATCCAGTGGCGCGTATGGGAAACCACCAGCTTCCGCCCCAGCTCGAGATTGAGTGTGTCGATCCACTGTGGAAATGTCGGCGACTCCGGATCATCCAGTATTCCCGGACCGTCGAGGGAATACTCGTACGCAATCACCACCGTATCCGGATCTTCGAAATCGTAGCGCAGATTTAGAGCCAGAACGGTATCTCCAATGATTTCCAGGGAATCAAATACATCCGGAACCGTGTGGTCGGTGAATACGGTTGCCCGCCACAGGCCCGGGGCGATATAGAGCTGAAACTGCGACGGGTAATGCGTATACGTGTCGTCCCACGCCTGCTCGCCATCGATACGGGTGAACGTCACATACGCCGTGCGCCCCGTCTCGACCATGTACCGGTGATCGAGGTCGTCATTGGCCGGATAGGATTCATCGCAGATATAGGCGAAGACATTACCGATCACCCGCACTCTTCCGTCCGGTTGCACGATAGTGTCGTCCTCCGCGCAGCCGAGCCAGATCGCAGCCGTCAGCACCAGTAGAATTGAAAGTGAAACCCGCACCATACCGCCTCCCCGGCCATAGTCCACACGTCGGCGACAGACCCGTTTCGAGCTGACAGCAAGATACGACGAAGCGTTCCTTCCGGCAAGCTCGAAAGGGGACTCCTTACACCCCTTTCATCCCACCGGCTCAGCCGCAGAAAGCACCTTCCGCAAATACGGCAGGCGCTCCCGCTCCGACACTTTTCCCAGATCCAGCATCACCTGCACCCGGCCAATCAGCGAGAACTCCATCGGGCAGTCGGTCGCCTTGCGCAATCCTTCCACCGTCCTGCGCGTCAACTGCTTCCCCTCTTCGAGGAACAGGTTGACTCGCCCACCGTGCATCTTGAGCTTTTCCACCTGGATGCCGGCCGCGAGGATCTTCACCGCCGTCGCGTCGAAGAGGTTCACCGCCGATTGCGGCTGCACGCCAAACCGATCGGTCACCTCATCGCGGATCTTCTCCACCTGCTCCAGGGTCCGGCTGTCGGCCAGCCGGCGGTAGATATCCACTTTTTGGTGGCGATCGCTGACGTACTGGTCGGGAAGGTGCAACTCCAGATCGACCTCGAGCTTGGTGTCCGGCGGTCGCTTCAACTCCTCCCCCTTGATTTCAGCTACGGCCTCTTCCAGCAGCTTATTGTACATGTCGAAACCGATCTCTTCGATATACCCCGACTGCCTTGGCCCCAGCAGCGTTCCCGCCCCGCGAATCTCCAGATCCCGCATCGCCAGCGCAAAGCCGCTGCCGAGATCAGAGTGCGCCTCGATTGCCCGCAACCGTTTGATCGCGTCCGGCTGCAACTGCTTGATCGGAGGTGTCAGCAGGTAGGCGTATGCCCTCGTCGCGCTGCGCCCCACCCGCCCGCGCATCTGGTAGAGCTGCGCCAGGCCGAACCGATCCGCCCGGTTGATGATGATCGTATTGGCATTGGCGATATCCAGACCCGATTCGATAATCGACGTGCACAGGAGCACGTTGTACCGCTTGGCCATAAACGCCAGCATGATTCCCTCGAGCGACCGCTCGTGCATCTGCCCGTGCGCCACCGCGATCTCCGCCTGCGGCACGATTTTCTTGAGGTAGTTGTACATCGCGTCGATCGTCTGGACCCGGTTGTGCACGAAAAAAACCTGCCCGCCGCGGCCCAGTTCGCGCAGGATCGAGGTCGCGATAGTCGCCGGATCGAACTCGACAATCTCAGTGAGAATCGGCAGACGGTCCTTAGGCGACGTATTAATCATGCTCATGTCCCTCACACTCATGAGCGACATGTGCAGCGTACGGGGGATAGGGGTCGCCGACATCGCCAGCGTGTCGACCGTTTCCTTGAGCTGCCGGAGCTTTTCTTTATGCCGCACGCCGAACCGGTGCTCTTCGTCGATTACCAACAGGCCCAGGTTCGGTATAAAGATATCCTTGGACAGGAGTCGATGCGTCCCTATCACCAGATCGACTTTGCCCCCCGCGAGATCCTCGACCACATCCTTCTGCTGCTTCGCCGTTCGGAAGCGCGAGAGCATTTCGACCCGCGCCGGGAACTCGGCCAGCCGTTCGGTGAACGTCTGGTAGTGCTGCTGGGCCAGAATGGTGGTTGGCACCAGCACCGCGACCTGTTTGCCCCGCTCGATCGCCTTGAATGCCGCCCGCACCGCCACTTCTGTCTTGCCGTAGCCGACATCGCCGACCACCAGCCGGTCCATCGGCTCCTCTTTGGCCATGTCCCGCTTGACGTCGTTGATCGCCTTCAGCTGATCCGGCGTCTCTTCGAACGGGAACGACGCCTCCAGCTGCCGTAGCCACACCGTATCGTCGCCGAACGAGAATCCCGTCGCGCTGTGCCGTTTGGCGTAGAGCTTGATCAGGTCCTCGGCCATGTCGGCGATCGCCTTCTTGGTCTTGAGCTTGAGCTTGTCCCACTGCGGCCCGCCCAGCCGGGTCAATTGCGGCGTCGTGTCCGCTCCGGCGTACTTCGAAACCCGGTTGAATTCCTCGATCGGAACGTACAGCTTGTCGTTGTCTTCGTAGAGCAGAAGCAGGCAGTCGCGCAGGCGGCCGTCGACCGTGATAGTCTCTAATCCGAGATACTTCGCGATCCCGTGGTCGGTGTGCACCACGAAATCCCCCCGGTTCAGCGCGGCATAGTCGCTGATCGCGACCCCTTCCTTGAACTTCTTCCGACGCACCCGGCGGTGATGGCGGCCGAAAATCTCGTGATCGGTTAGAATGGCGAATCGCCCGGCGGTGCAGACAAATCCACCCTTGAGATCCGCCGGCTCGATCACCGGCTTGTTCTCTGTGCCGACCCGTTCTGCGATCAACTCGTCCAGCCGTTGCGCCTGTGCCTCCGTATCCGTTGCGACAAAATGCACCATCCCGAGCGTGTCGAACTCCTTCGTGGTCTCCACGAGGAGATCCAGCCGCGAGCCCAGCGATGGATGCGGCTTGCAGGCGAAATCGATCAGATCCTTGTGGCCGCCGCGAAATGGGGCGTGGTCAATGTGCGCGTGTTTCGTGAGTCGACCAAACGTCGCATCCACCCCATGGTAATACTGGTCAGGCTTCGGCAGTTGATCCAGCCGCCCCTTGAGGCGCATATACAGCTGCTCGGCCTCGCTCATCACTGCCGTGGCTTCATCCCGGAGCTTTGCTTCACTCTCGAGCCAGACCACGGCGTCATCCGACAGGTACTCGAGCAGAGACCCCTGCTTGATTCCGAACAGCACCGCGAGCCACTCCAGCCCGGGCAATTCCGGGTCATTCAGGTAGCGGTCGCGAATGTAGTCGGCGTCGTGTTCGGGCAAACTGCCGAGATGCTGCTCGATCGTCTCCATCGTGATCGGCACTTCCCGTCGCGGCAGGAGCGCGACCCGCTGCACCCGGTCGATTGTCCGCTGCGTGCCGACATCGAACAGGCGGATCGTATCGATTTCGTCGCCGAAAAACTCCACCCGCGACGGCGCCTCGGAGCCGGGGGAGAAGAAATCCACCAAGCCGCCGCGCAGGGCGAAATCGCCGACCTCCTCGACCACGGGCACCCGGCGGAACCCCAGCGCGACCAATCGACGCACCAAGTCGTTCATGTCGGTTGGCTTGCCCGTCTCCAGAACAATGCGGCTGGCGTCGAGCAGATCCCGCGAGATCGTCGGCTCCAGTACCGCCCGGATCGGAGCTACCGTGACTGTCAGGCGCCCGTCAAGCAGGCTGGACAGGGTTGAAATCCGCCGCCCCATGATTTCCCCCTGCGGGGCCTTGAAATCGTATGGGAGAATTTGCCGCGCGGGGTAGTGGCCGACCCGCTCCGCGCCCAGCAGGATCGACAGGTCCTCGTGGAGGTCGGCGGCATACTCCGGCGTAACGGTCACCACCAGCGTCGGACGGCCGACTTTGTCGGCCAGTGCCCGGAGGAGAAAGGCCGAGGATGACCCGGCCAGGCCGCTGATTGTGATTGTTCCGTCTGCCTGGCCGTTGAGACGCGCCGCCAGTTCCTGGACCGGGGCATATTCGAGCCACCGGCCGATCACCTGCTTGAGGCGGCCCTTTGCTGTCGATGTCTGCTGTCCTGTTGGTGCTGCCATATCCTCGTCTGGTATCCTGTTTCCGCGACCATTGGGCCGGGCCAAAACACAAAAACCCCCGGTTCGGATCGACCGGGGAGGGGTTCTGATTTTCGCGCCCAATATAGGCGACGGCCCCGAGAGCCGCCACTATTTAACAGACGAGTTCTGAGTTAGTTCGCTTCGGCCAGCAGATCCGCGCCGACTTCCATCTGGTCGTACTGCCCGGCTACGTGCTCGTAGAGCACGACGATCGTTACCCGGCGGTTGCGCGCATCCGACGGGTTTTCGACTATCATGGGGAACTGATCGGCAAACCCGCGCACCTCGCGCACCTGGCCGTCATACAACCCGTGCGCTTCCATCAACTCCCGCGCCGCGTTCGCCCGATCGGCCGACAACTCCCAGTTGGTGTAGCCCACCGCGCCGGCATACGAGGCGTCGGTATGCCCTTCCATGACGAGGCGATTGTGGATATTCCCCAACTCGCCCGCGATCGTCATGAGGATCACCGCGCTTTTCTGCAGCAGTTTGGCCGACCCCGGCTCAAAAAACGCGGGGGAGTGCTCGGACTCATTGAGAATGATCCGCAATCCTTCCGAGGTCAGCTGGATTTTGACGTTATCGCGGAGATTCCGGAACGCTTCCTGTTTCTCGAGCTCGCTGATAATCTTCATCGCGGCCTGCTTCATTTGGTCGCGCTCCATCTCCGATGGCCCGCCGCCCCCCTTGGTTTCATCCGCTTTGATCAGGCCGGCCGCCGGCTCATCGCTCGGAATAGGCGACTTTGACCCCTTCAGAAACCCGGCGCCCCCCTGCTCCTGGTATTTCCCCGGATCGCGGAAATAGCCGCTCACCGCTTCGCGGACTTCCGGTTTCTGACCTACCAGCCACATCACAAGGAAGAACGCCATCATAGCTGTCATGAAATCGGCAAACGCCACTTTCCACGCCCCGCCGTGATGCCCGGCATGGCCATGCTTCTTGCGTCGTATTATGATCGGCTGTTCGTCGGACATCGGTCGCTACCGCTTTTTCGCTTCGTTACAGGCCTTTTCCAGGTCGAGGAACCCCGGGCGAACTTCGGCGTACAGCGACCGCCGCGCGAATTCGACCGCGATTACGCCCGCTACGCCCTTGTGGAACGACAGCAGCGCGTATTTCATACAGCCGAGGTACTGCTTGGAGTCGTTGATCCGATGTTTCAGGCTCGCCGCGAGCGGCCCGACAAAACCATACGATCCCAGAATCCCCAGGAATGTCCCGACCAGCGCCGAGGCGACCTTGTGGCCGATCTCGGATGGCGGGCCGTCGATCGCCGCCATCGTGATCACCACGCCAAGCACGGCCGCCACGATTCCGAGTCCCGGCAATGCGTCGGCAATCGCCCCGAGGGCATCCGACGGCCGCCGTTCCTCTTCGTGGAGGATCTCGATGTCCGAATCCATCAGGTCCTCGAGGTCGTGCGGCTGCACGGCGCCGGAAATAATCACCCGCATCGTGTCGGTGAAAAATGCCACTGCATGGTGATTCTTGAGAAACGTCGGGTACCGCTTGAATATCTCGCTGTCCTCCGGGCGCTCGACATGGCTTTCCAGCCCGATCAGGCCGTCCTTGCGGGCCACGTTGAAGATCTCGAACATCATGACCAGCAGGTCAAGATAGTCCTTCTTCTTGAGTCCGCCGCCCATCGCCTGCTTGAGCTGCGCGAAGATCCCCTTGACCACCGAAAGCGGCGTGGAGATAAGCAGCGATCCGAGGGCAGCACCCCCGATGATGACCAGTTCCGCCGGCTGATTGAGGGCCAGGATCTTGCCGCCGTGCCACGTGTACCCGCCCAGCACGCCGCCGAGCACGATGAGAGCCCCGATGAAAATGAACATAGCGCGCTTACCTGTATACTACGAAGGGTTGTATTCCATCCTGTTCCTCTACTATGTCGACACTTGCGGGTGAAAGCTGAATCCCGATGCTGCTCCCGTTGCGTCGGGTGCGATCCCGGGCGGTAGGGGAGCTCAGACGAAATCCGGCACGAAAATACTTGTCCCGGGTCTCCTCATGGCCTACCTTCGGATTTATGGATGGTTTCTGCCCACGCGGCGGCATCGGCCGGTGGTTCGCAACGTCCGAGGCAAATTTGGAGGTCCTGTGCGTTTCTTGAACAGCAAGCGCCTGCTCCTGTTTATCGTCATCGCCAGCGTCTACGTCCTGTACGCTGTCGCTTTCGCCGCCCCCGCCGGTGGTCCCGGCGACGGCAGCGGGGGGGAGGGGCACGGCGGCCCGGTCCTGCAGGTGCTTCTCGAACTGGTCATCATTCTCCTTGCGGCCAAGCTCGGCGGAGATCTTTTCGAACGCATCAAGGCCCCGGCAGTCCTCGGCGAACTGCTCGTCGGCATAGCGATCGGCAACGCCCATCTGCTCGGTCTGACCTCTTTTCTGCCGTTCTCGCAGGATCCCAGCCTCATACTGATCTTTCAGGTACTCGCCGAGATCGGCGTCATTATCCTGTTGTTCGAGGTCGGCCTGGAGTCCACTGTCCGCGAAA
>JBGSIV010000118.1:0-5323 GCA_041742355.1 Candidatus Zixiibacteriota bacterium | reverse complement strand
GAGCGCGGCCTGTTCGAGCGCGCTGCGCACGAGCCCCTGCGCGGTCGGATCGATCAGCGGCCCAGCCCCGATCGCATACGTCATGACCGGAATCCCCATTTCGTTGGCGAGTTCGACCTCGCGAATGTACGTGCGCGCCACATCGTCGTACAAAATCCCCCCTCCGCCGAGGACAAACACATCCAACTGCTCGACATCACCGGCAATCTCGTTCCGGGAGGCTTCCCGCACCGGGACCGCCCGGTCGACCGGGTGGCGGCGCAGCGTGTCCTCGGGATCCCGCGTAAACACGGTGATATCCACCGCGACCGACCGCCGCAACTCGCGGATCATGCATTGGAGGATAGCCTCGTCCCCGAGATTCAGCCCCCCGTACGAGCCGGATATGCCGACCCTGAATTTTCTCGCCATGCCTGCCTCGCTGCCCGTGTGTAATCGGCCATGCGCCCGGGACTGAACTTCTGTGGATGGCCGTGTGCTCTTGGTTTAGGTTCAACAGCCGAGGACAGGTCGAGGTTTCGAGAACTTCATGGAAATGGAAGGTGACTGATATTGAGTGGGTTAGCGATGAACGAAAATAAAGCGGGAGACGGGACTCGAACCCGCGACCAACAGCTTGGAAGGCTGTGACTCTACCAACTGAGTTACTCCCGCCTGGGAGCAATCATTTTATCGCGTAAGCACCCGTTACGCAAGCAGTTTTTGATTCGAGCCTACGATCCCGTCCGCGGCGGACGCCCCCAATGGAGCTTGTTGCGCAGAACCTTGTAGAACGAGGTCTCCGGGAAGACTATGAACTTCAGCGCGTAGTCCGCCCGCGTGATCGTCACCCGCGCGCCATCTTGCAGCGGCAGCATCACCTGGCCATCGAGCGTAAGGCTCGTTACCCGTCCCTCTGATTCAACAGTCAGCTCAAGAATGTCATCCCGGTCGAACAGCATCGGGCGGGTGGTGAGCGAGAACGACGAGATCGGCGCGGCGAGAATTCCCCGCATCTTGGGGTGCAGAATCGGCCCGCCCACCGCGAGGTTGTAGGCGGTCGAACCGGTCGGCGTCGCGATCACGATCCCGTCGGCGCGGTATGTCACGATGTCCTCCCCATTGACCCGGAACCGGACATCGATCAAACGGCTGACCGCCCCCTTGTCGATAACGACATCGTTGAGTGCGTACGGACATTCCGGCTGCTCGTTGCCATCGAGCGTGGCCTTCAGGAGCATCCGCTCCTCGATTCCATACTTCCCCGCCACAATCGCGTCAAGTGCTTCGACCAGTTGTTTGGGTGTCAGTTGGGTGAGAAATCCGAGGGATCCGACATTTATTCCGAGAATCGGTGTGCCCGCCCGGCCGACTTCCCGCGCCGAGGCCAGCATGGTGCCGTCGCCGCCCATCGAAACGACTATATCTGAGTTCACCGCGATCTCCCGGCGGGGGACATGGATCAGGTGCTCGCCCGTGAAATCGGTCAGGCCGGTGCTCAGAATCACCCGGTTGCCGGTCTCACCAGCCCATTTCAGGAGAGACTCCACCGCGCAACTGGCCCCGCTGCGCCCCATGTTGGCAAAAAGACCGATTCTCATGCAATCGCACGCTCTGATAACTTGTTATAGAGTACGGAACGGCCGACGCCGCAGGACGGTTCGCCACGGCACACTCGATACGATCGGTTGCGCCAGCATGGCGACCCGCCAACCGAACATACGCGACCGGCACCCCCGAAGCAAGCCATTGGTTAGGAAATTGAGTGGAACCAGCCGAGCCTATTTGGACTCGTCTATCGCCGCGCTGAGGATTTCCTCCCCCTTGCGCTTGGAATGACCGTTCTTCCCGTTGCGGCGCAAACCGAGCTTGTGCAGGAAGCCGCCGCCGTGCGGTTTGGCGAGGCCGTCCAGAACTGCCGCGATCGCTTCAGGATCGAGGCCGAGTTCCTTGTAGAGCTCCGTCTGCGTCCCGTGAGTCACGAACCGGTCGGGCAAACCGATGGTCTTGAACTGGCCCTCCCAGCCGCGACTGAGCAGCCAGGACCCGATGCTCTCTCCGAATCCGCCGCGCAGCTGCCCTTCCTCCATCGTGACGATCGTCTTCGCATGCTCGGCCACTTCCACCAGCATCGCTTCATCCCAGGGCTTCACGAAGCGTGCGTTCACGACGCACACCCGTCCGCCGGCCTCGGTCATCTTCGAGAGCGCCTGCTGCGCCTGGGTCACCATCGTACCGACGGCGAGGACGACGATATCATTCAGCGGCGTGATGTACTCCCAGGTGCCCCACGCGATCGAGTCGATCTCGGGTCGCATCGCGGTCGGTACCGTCGCCCGCGGGTAGCGGATGGCCAACGGCCCGGTCAGCGGATGGTCCACCGTGTGGTGGAGCATCGCCCGAAATTCGTTGCCGTCTTTCGGCGCCGCCAGCACCAGACCGGGGATTGAACTGAGGAAGCCGATATCGAACACTCCGTGGTGCGTCGGACCGTCGTTGCCGACCAGCCCTGCCCGATCGAGACACATAACCACCGGAAGATGTTGCAGCGCCATATCGTGGATGATCTGATCGTAGGTCCGCTGCAAGAACGTTGAATAGATCGTGAGATAGGGGATCACTCCATCGGCCGCCATGCCGGCCGCAAACGTGCCGGCATGCTCCTCGGCAATCCCGACATCGAAGAAGCGGTTCGGATACTTGACCGAAAAATCGACCAATCCGGTCCCGGAGCACATCGCCGCCGTGATTGCCACGACGCGCGAATCCTTCTCCGCCAGTTCGACCATGGTATTGCCGAACACCTGCGTGTACGACGGCAGCCCGGCGGCGGTGGCCGGCGCCTCGCCGGTCAGCTTGTCGAACTTGCCCACGCCGTGGAACTTTGACGGATCCCCTTCGGCCGGCTGGAATCCTCTCCCCTTCTGTGTCACCACGTGCAGGAGGAGCGGCCCGCGGAGCTGCTGCAGGTCCTTCAGGCGGCGGATCAGAAGATCAAGGTCGTGCCCGTCGATCGGGCCAAAGTAGCGGAAGCCGAGCTTTTCAAACAACATCCCGGGAGTCAGCAAGCCGAGCACCGAGTCTTCAATCCGCGCGATCGTCTCGCGAATCCGGTCGCGCCGCTTGAACTTCCCGGTCAGCTCCCAGATATCGTTGCGCAGCCGGTTGAACTTCTCATCGGCCATGATACTGGTCAGGTAGCGGGAAATCGCGCCGACATTCTTGGAGATGGACCAGGTATTGTCATTGAGAATGACGAGAATATCTTTCTTGAGCGACCCGGCGTTGTTCAACCCTTCGTAGGCCATGCCGCCTGTCATCGCACCGTCGCCGATCACCGCCACCACCTTGCGATCCTCCCCATTGTGGTCCCGGGCCGCGGCAAAGCCGAGCGCCGCCGAGATCGATGTCGAGGCATGGCCCGCGCCGAAATGATCGTACTCCGACTCCTCCCGCTTGCTGAAACCGGCCAGCCCCTGGTACTGGCGCAGGGTCTCCATGCGGTCAAGCCGCCCGGTCAGGATTTTGTGGGCGTAGGTCTGGTTGCTGACATCGAAAATGAGCCGATCGTAGGGGAGATTGAGTACGTAGTGGAGAGCCAGCGTCAATTCGACCGAGCCGAGGTTGGTCGCGAGATGGCCGCCGGTCTTGGAGACGGACGAAATAATCGCCTGCCGGATTTCTTCGGCCAGCTCCGTGAGTTCTTCGATAGAGAGCTTCTTGACGTCATCGGGTGAGGCGATGGAGAGAAGATATTTCATAGTCTGTATACGTCCCGGCTCAGCGATTCCTTTGACCGATGTAGACCGCGAGATCCCTCAGGAGGCTGTCGCTGTCTCCGTTGAGCGCCGCGATCGCTTCTTCAATCAGGCGGGCGGCATCGCGGCGGGCGACCTCCATACCGACAACGCCCGGATAGGTCGCTTTCTGCTTTTTACTGTCGGACCCGATGTTCTTTCCCAACAATTCGCGATCCCCCTCAACATCCAGAATGTCGTCGATAATTTGGAACGCCACGCCCACCTTCTCGCCGAACACCGTGAGACGGGCCAATAGCCCGTCATCGGCGCCCGCCAGGATCGCCCCCATGCGGACCGAGCACCGGATCAGCGCCCCCGTCTTTCGCGTGTGGATGTTGACGACTTCCTCCCGTTCCACCGGACGCCCCTCGGCCTCCACATCAGCCATCTGGCCGCCGATCATCCCGGCAGTCCCGAGTGCCTGCGCCAACTCGGCCACCGTCCGGATTTCGCCAGTGCGGGCCAGCAGCTCAAATGCGACATCGTGCAGCGCGTCGCCAGCAAGCACCGCGGCCGCCTCACCGAATTTCTTATGGCAGGTTGGCATTCCGCGCCGCAGGTCATCGTCGTCCATGCACGGCAGATCGTCGTGAATCAGGGAATAGGTATGGACCATTTCCAGCGCCGCCATGGCGAAGTGAATGGGGCGGTCGCTACCGCCGGCATCCCCGCCGGCGTATTCGTACGCAAGGAGCGCCAGAATCGGGCGGAGCCGTTTCCCCGGTGCGAGGACCGAGTACCGCATCGCCTCGTGCAGGTGGCGCGGTTCGACCTCGGCCGACGGCAGGTAACGCGCCAGCAGCCCATCGACCACCGCCCCTTTCTCCACCATGTAATCGCGGATACTCACAGCGCAGGCGGGCACTCGACGTCCTCTCCTTCTTCCCCACCGTCGAGCAGCTCCCGTTCCTCTTCGGTGACGAGTCCGTCTTTCTCCTGGATAATCCTGATTTTCTTTTCCGTCTCGGCCAGCGTCTGGTCGCAGTAGCGGGCGATCTCGAGCCCCTCGGTGTAGAGCCCGATCGATTCCTCGAGGGTGGCGTCGCCCGATTCAAGGAGGACGGTTATTTCTTCGAGCCGCTCAACCGCGGACTCGAAATCTTTATACTTCTTCCTGGTTACCATGCCTCTTCGCTATGATCTCTTCGATGCGTGACACGAGCGCGCCGTCGGTCACCAGGGTTTCCATTCGATCCCCGGCCTTCACATCGTTGACCGATCGGACTATCGTCTGATCCGGAAGCCGCCGGCTGACCGAGTACCCTCGGGCGAGGATCCGCAGGGGCGAGAGTGCTTCCATCCGGCTTAACACGAAAGATAACCTGTTCCGGTGCTTTTCAAAACTGTTTTTTCCCGCCCCGACGAGCACGCGGACCACCTGATCCAGCTGCTGTTGACGCTGGTACACCAGGTCCATCGGCCGCGCCAACACCGGCCGGGACAGCATCCCGATCAGACGTCTCCGACTCTCCTTCACTCGCCCGCCCAGGAGCACCTGCTGACGGCCAAGATTCTGGGCGACTCGATCCCGCGCCTCCCTGGCC
>JBGSIV010000117.1:0-3230 GCA_041742355.1 Candidatus Zixiibacteriota bacterium | reverse complement strand
CATGTTCGCCCTGGTCATCCCCGGCGGATACTACCTCCTCGGCCTCGACAAGAGCACCATGCTCATGATCATGGTCCCCATTTTTCTTTTCGTCCTGGCCGTCGACTTCTCCCGACTCCGCAACGGATCCCTCTGGCGCCTCGGATTCAGCCGCCTGTTCTCTTCGATGATTCGCGCCCACGAAAAGGCCGGCAATTTCACCGGCGCCACCTACATTCTCGGATCCACCGTCGCGACCGTGGCCCTGTTCCCAAAACCCATTGCTGTTGCCGCCCTGGCCTTCATAATCGTCGGTGACACCTTCGCTGCGATCATCGGCCGGCGGTTCGGACGGCACCGCTTCCTGGGCAAAAAGTCGATCGAAGGCTCCCTAGCTTGCCTCGGCGGAGCCGTCGTGGTCGCCCTCCTGACCCCCGATTTGCCCCTCATTGCCGGCCTTGCCGGTGCCCTTGTGGCGACCGTAACTGAAGCTGTATCAAGGAATATCGACGATAATGTCTCAGTCCCACTGGTCACCGGACTGGCCCTGACCTTGCTCACGTGACTACGCCAAAATCGTTCGAAAGGATCTTTTTTTTCTTGTCCGCCCCGCACCCTTTGGCGTATATAATATTGAACGCAGACAGATCTCATATCACCCTAACCCGCAAGCGGAGGGTCTATGTCCAAAGGTACTGTCAAATATTTCAACGATTTCAAAGGATGGGGTATCATTTCCAGCGAGGATACGCCTGAGGACATCTACGTTCACTACACGGCCATTAAAATGAACGGGTTTAAAACGTTGCAGCAGGGACAGGAAGTCCTGTTTGATCTGGCCTTGGACAAAGGGCGGCCCCACGCCGTCAACGTCAACCCCGCTCGCTGATCCACATCCGGCCGAACCGCAAGTTGCGAAAAAGCCGCGCCACTGGCGCGGCTTTTTTGTGTCCCCCGGCCTTGTTCCTGCCCCTTCCAACGGCTATATTCCCCTCCATGAAAACAATCGACCTGCGCTCCGACACCGTCACCCGCCCCGTCCCTGCAATGCGGCAGGCAATGGCCAACGCCGTCGTCGGCGACGACGTCTTCGGCGACGACCCCACCGTTATCGAACTGGAATCCTTCGTCGCAAATCTCTTCGGCCGCGAGGCCTCGCTCTATGTTCCCTCCGGCACCATGGGCAACCAGGTCGCCCTCAAAGCCGAAACCGAGCAGGGCTGGGAACTCATCTGCGACCGCGAATGCCACATCGTCAACTACGAGGCCGCCGGCCCCGTCGTCCACAGCGGCCTCCTGACCAACATGATCGTCACCGAACAGGGCATGATCCCGGCCGACACCGTCCGGAAAAACATCCGTCCGATCAACATCCACACCCCCCGCACCAAAATCGTCGCTTTAGAGAACACCCATAACCGCCACGGCGGCACCGTCCTGCCGCAGGACGAAATCCTCAAGGTCAAATACGTCTGCGAGGAATTTGGCCTCATCTTCCACCTCGACGGCGCCCGGATCTGGAACGCCCACGTCGCCACCGGCATCCCCCTGCAGGAACTGGTCGCCCCGTTCGACTCCGTCTCCGTCTGCCTCTCCAAGGGCCTCGGCGCCCCCGTAGGATCCATGATTCTCGGCTCCCGCGAGTACATCGAAAAGTGCCGCCGCGTCCGCAAACTCTTCGGCGGCGGCATGCGCCAGGTCGGCATCATCGCCGCCGGCGGCCTCTACGCCGTCAAACACAACATCCCGCGCCTCGCCGAGGACCACGCCAACGCCCGCTACCTCGCCGAAGCCCTCAGCGAGTTCAAGCTGTTCACCGTCGACATGAAACGCGTCCAGACCAACATCGTCCTGATCGACCTCGGCGACACCGAAACCGCCGACTCCGCGCTGGCCAAAATGAAATCCGTCGGCGTGTTGGCCGCCAACTTCGGCGTCAAGCGGATCCGCATGGTCACGCACCTCGATGTCTCCCGCGAGGATTGCGAGGAAGCCGTCAACCGCATGAAGCGACTCTTCGCCTGAGCGCAGTATGCCCATGAACCGCTTCACCATCCTCGGCTCTTCGGCCGGCCTCGCCCAAGCCGACCGCGCCACCTCCGGCTACCTCCTGACCGTCAACAGCCGCCATACCCTGATCGACTGCGGCGGAAGCATCTGCTCCTCCTTCCGGCGACGCGGTTTTGACCCCCGCGAGGTCGACCGCATCATCATCAGCCACACCCACCCCGACCACTGCTGCGAACTGCCCCTCTTCCTCCAGATGATGCACCTCTGCGAGCGCGAGGAGCCGGTCGAAATCTACCTGCCCGAGGAATTCGTCGAACCTTTCCGGGCCATGCAGGCCGCTATGTACATCCCGCCCGAAAAGCTCAACTACGAACCCCGTTTGATCGGGTATGGCGACGGTTTCACCCTCGGGGCCGACGACTTCACGCTCGTCGCCCACCAGAACAACCACCTCAGGCACAACCTCGACCTGTTCGACCGCCTCGGCTGGCCCAACCGCTGCCAGAGCCACTCCTTCGTCATCAGCGTGGGGGAGAAGCGCCTCCTGTACAGCGGCGACATCAAGGGCCTCGACGACATCCGCCCCTACATCGACGGCTGCGAGTACGTGGTCACCGAAACCACCCACATCGACATGGATCCGTTCCTGACCTACGCCCAGACCGTCGATGTCGGCCGATTCGTCATTACCCACCTCGCCGACGACGACAACGTCCGCCTGATCAACGCCGCCTTCCGCAAGGCGGGCCTGGACAACTTCGTCTGCGCCGTCGACGGCATGGAACTGCCGCTGTAGCCGAGAATGGCCCCAAGCCTCTGTAACCCGCAGCTCTGCTGCGGGTAGCCTGATACGAATATTCCTCCTGTACGTCAGGACCCTCGTGGTCCTGACATCGACCTGCACCAAACGCCTGACGACTGTCATTCCCTCTTCCGCTGGGCCTTGCTGCGTGAGCGAAGCGAACGGGGTGTGCCCCTGCGGCAACTCGCACCTGACACATCCGTTCGCGGCCGACGTCCACATCCCTGTGCGCGGCCGACGTCCACATCCCCGTGCGCAGCCCATGTCCACATCGGCCGCGTAGGGGCGGGGCTTGTCTTGTACGGTGTCAAGACATAGTATACACTGTGTGTCAGGACATGGTATACATCCTTGGTTGATCAGCCGGGACCAAGAGGGTCACCGACCGGTGGGTCGTCAAGTCGATCTCACGGACGTACATGTGCCGGTAGCGAACCGC
>JBGSIV010000116.1:0-3796 GCA_041742355.1 Candidatus Zixiibacteriota bacterium | reverse complement strand
GCGCGCAGAACGGTGGCGTCGCGCCGCGAGGCGCCCTCGACCAGCGCGGTGCGGATCGTGCCGACCTCGCGCTGGTTGCGGCGGTAGGAAATGTCCTGCTGCAGCGCGATCAGCTTGTTGAGGCGGCGGATCTTCTCTTCTTCCGGGACATCGTCGTCGTAACGCGCCGCCGTCGTGCCGGGGCGCACCGAATACCGGAACATGAAGGCGGAGTCGTACTCTACCGCGCGCACGGCGTCGAGGGTCTCCTCGTACTCGGCCTCGGTTTCACTCGGGAATCCGACGATGAGGTCGGTCGTAATCGCGACGTAGTCGAGTTTCGTGCGGATGTAGTCGACCACTTTCCGGTAGTGCTCAATCGTGTAGACGCGACCCATGCGCCGGAGCACCCGGTCGCTGCCCGACTGGAGTGGCAGATGGACATGCGGCATGATTTTCGGTTCATCGGCCATCGTATCGACCAGGCGCTTCGACAGGTCTTTCGGGTGCGAGGTCATGAAACGCACGCGCTCTACCCCGGTCTCGCGGGCAACTTTCGCCAGGAGCATCGGGAAATCGACGTCCTCGTACTTGTAGCTGTTGACATTCTGCCCAAGGAGGGTGACCTCGACCACGCCCTCGTCGACCATCTTTTTCACGGCGTCGACAATGTACCCGGCGGCGTGCTCGCGTTCTTTGCCGCGCACGTACGGCACGATGCAGTAGGTGCAGTAGTTGTCGCAGCCGCGGGAGATCGTCACGAAACCGGAGAACGGGGTTTCCTTCACCGGGACGATCGCGTCCATGTCCTCGTGGCCGAACGCGGTCATGATCTTCGCGACCCCTTCGGTTCCCTCGATGACATCGGGGAGTTCGAAGAGGCGGTCGGTGCCGAGGACGTAGTCGACGTGGGGAACGCGGCGAACGAGGTCATCGCCGAGGCGCTGGGCCATGCAGCCGACCACGGCCACCTTGAGGTGAGGGCGCCGCCGTTTGAACTTGTAGATCTCCCCCAGCCGTCCGTACACCCGCTGTTCCGCTTTTTCCCGGACTGAACAGGTGTTCAGGATCAGCAGGTCGGCTTCCGCCTCGTTCTCAACGCGGCGGTACCCGCGGGTCAGGAGCGCGGCGGCCAGGGTGGAGGAATCGGCCAGGTTCATCTGGCAACCGAAGGTCGTTATATGGAAGGTTTCTACTTTTTTATCTTTGGTCAGTGACACGTGACAGTCCTCGCCGGCAAGTATGTTTTGTTGCGCCCGGACGTGTGGTAATGATACGGTTTTCGCGGGAAAGTGCAATAAAAATACGGGGCGGCAAAGCAACGGCGGCGTCCCGTGAGACGCCGCCGGAGATTCGTTTCCGGAGTACCGGAGAAAGCCTAGTTCACGCATCCCCTGACCGGCGGCAGGCCGGCCTTGAAGAGGAAGTTGACCATATAGGTCAGGTCGCTCACGTTGATGGTGCAGGAAGCGTCGACATCGGCTGTGTTCGGCATAACCGGCGCCGCTCCTCCCTTGAACAGGTAGTTCACGAAGAATGTGAGGTCGGCGACGTTCACGGAGAGATCGCCGTTGACATCGCCGTTGATCAAGGTGGTCGGCGCCACGTAGAGGGTGAAGTCGACCTGGTCGGAGTAACCCAGGGAGTTGTCCTGCACGCGAACGGTAAAGGCGAAAGCCCCGGTATCGTTGGGAGCTCCGCCGACAATGCCCGTGCTGGAGATACTCAGCCCGGAGGGGAATGTCCCGCCGACCACCGACCAGGTGCGGCTGGCCGATCCGCCTTTAGCTATGATCGTGTCGAGGTATGCCGTGTACTGCTCGGCCGGCTTGAGGTCCTCGCGCTGTGAAGTGATGAACATCGTCCAGCTGAGTTGTTTGGTCGAATCGAGCACCCAGTGCATCGGGTCGAACGCGACCCCGCCGACCGGGCCGTCGGTGTGCAGGGTAAGGCGCTCATTCTTCTCGTCCACCCACGCGGTCAGTGTGTCGTTGGCCCCGCTGATGACGAACTTGATCGGCATCTTGAACGTGGTCAGCGTGTTCGTCTGGACCTGCTTGACGCGAACGAAGATATTGGTGCCGCCGCCCGGCGCGGCTTCGCTCGTCCAGTACCAGTTCCAGTACGGGTAGTACGAGCCGTAGATCCACTCGGTAAAGAACCAATCCAGCTCCACCCCGGTGGTCTGCTCGATGAGGTTCTTGTACTGCTCGGTCGTGAGCGCGTTGTGCTGGTACTCCGAGTTGTAGTAGGCATCGACCGCGGCGAAGAAAAGCGAGTCGCCGAGGACGCCGCGCAACATGTGGAGCGCCCAGGCTCCCTTGTCGTAAACGCGCGAAGTGAAAATGCCGCCGACGCTCGAAGTGTCCTGGCAGTAGATCGTGCCGCCGTAGAAGTACTGCATGCCGAGCATGTAGTTGACATAGGCGCTCTGGCCGTTCAGTCGCTCGTAGTAGAGCGCCTCGGCATAAGAGGCCCAGCCCTCGTTGAGCCAGATATCGCGCCACGACTTGCAGGTGATCATGTCTCCCCACCACTGGTGGGACAGCTCATGGACGATCACCGGGGTGGACATGCCGAAGGTTCCGGTGTTCATGGAACTCATCGTCTGGTGCTCCATCGCACCGCCCCAGGAGAAGAGGGAGTGACCGTACTTTTCATTGGGGAACGGGTAGGGGCCGAAGATATCGGAAAAGATCGCGATTGCCTCCGGCGTGACATCGAACGCAGTGAGCGAATAGTCGTACCAGTCCGGGAACACGGCGTTGGTGATCGGCATGGTGTCTGCGCCGCCGTTGTACACGTACTCATCCTCCCAGACCATGTACGGGCCGACGGCCACCGAGAAGAGGTAGCTCGCCATCGGGTAGCGCACCCTGTAGAAGAAAGTCTCGGTGTTCGCGCCGTTGTAGATGACCGAATCGAGGGTGCCGTTGGAGCCGACGTAGAAGGTGGTGTCGACCTCGATGGCTATATTGAACGAGTCGGCCTTGTCGTCCATGCGGTCCTTGCAGGGCCACCAGGTACGGGCGAAGTAGGGCTCGGAGAGGCTCGAGATGCAGCGGTATCCGCCGACATAGGTGAACTCGAAAGCCCCGAAGCCGGACTGCTCGGTCGGATGTCCCCGGTACCAGAAGTCGAAGGTGAACTCCTCCCCCGTCTGGTAGGGCTGGCCGAGGTTGACCGTCACGACGTTGCCGGAACGGGTGTAGGTCAGCGGCCCGGAAGTGCCGACGATGGAGTCGACCGTCATGTTGCTCCAGAGATCGACCTGGGCGGTGCTGACATTGGCGACGGTCGCGGCGGCGACAAACTTCACCCGGCCGTAGACAATCTCGTTGGTGTCGTTGATGCGGATGTATACGTCATAGAACTTGACGTCGTAGTCGGTCTGGGCCAGCGTGGCCGCCTCACCGGCGATGAGCTGGCGCATGGCGTCGGCACGAGCCGCCATCGACACTTTGCCTTCAGCCAGCCGGGAGTGAATCTCAGCGGGAGAAGCCTGATTCCAATCACGGCTGTCATCATCGGCGGCCGAGACGGTGAGCGCGGCGGCGATTAGGAGCACCGTTGCGGTGAGAATTTTGAATAACCCTGATGCTAAACTCACTCCAACCTCCAGAATATGGAACATATGCGTTATTTCGGCGGAACGGACCGGGGAACCAGTAACAAGTGCAAGTACAGGTGACCGTCGCTACCGGCCAAGATACGGGAAAATCTTGGTAAGTCAAGGACAATTAAGGGATTACAGGGCGGCGCAAAGTTCGCCCGGGGTAAAAAAAGAGCGCCGCGGCACAGCCGCGGCGCTTCTCAT
>JBGSIV010000115.1:0-15817 GCA_041742355.1 Candidatus Zixiibacteriota bacterium | reverse complement strand
GGGACGCCGCCGACGGCCGTGGCGACGACGGGGATGCGCAACGCCATTGCTTCCAAAACGATGTTGGGCAGGCCTTCGGACAAGGAGGGGTTGACGACGATATCGGCCCCGGCGATGCAGCCGGGCATGTTCTTTTCGAAGCCGGGGCAGCGGATGCGGTCGGACAAGCCGCGGTCTTCGACCTGGCGGCGGACGGTGTCCAACAGGGGGCCGTCGCCGAAGAGGACGAAGCGCAGGAGGTCGTTGCGGCGGAGAAGGCCCGCGGCGGCTTCGACGAGCAACGCCTGGCCTTTTTCGGGGGAGAAGCGACCGCCGGCGAGGGCGATAATGGCGTCGGTGGGGTAGCCGAAGCGGGCACGCAGATCAACCGGCGTAACCGAGGCGAAGGGAGCGATATCGATGGCGTTGTGGACGACGGAGATCTTTCGATCGGGAACGAGTTGGCGCATCAGCGACTTCTTCTCTCCGTCGGAGACGGCCACGACGCGGTCGGCGAACTGGAAAAGGAGGCGCTCGAGGCGGAAGTAGAGGCGGATGGCGAGCGTTTCCGAGGTGCGGCCTCGGGAGAAGGTGATCCAGCGGGTGTCGGTCCCCCGGGCGGCAAAACAACCCAGGATGCTGGCGCGGTAGTCGTGGGTGCAGAAGACGGCGATCTGTTCGTCCTTGAGGTACTGGCGGAGGAGGCCGATGCTGCGGCGATCGTAGGCGCTGTCCACGGTGAACAGGTGGGTGCGCAGACCGTCGCCTTCGGCGATTCGCAGCAGGGCGGGGGGCTCACCCTGTTCGGCAAAGGACGCGAGGATGATCTCGAAGGGGGAGTTCTTCATGGCGAGGGCGTGCCGGTGCAACTGCCGCTCGGGGCCGCCGTAGAAGTTGGTCGAGCGGAGGTGGAGGATCTTCATTTTCCGTTCAGCACTCGGCATAAATACTCGTGCATCTTTCGGGCGAGGATATCCCAGCGGTACTCCCGTTCGACCAATTCGCGTCCGTTGTCGCCGAGGCGGGTCCGCAGGCCGGGATCGGTGAGGCAGCGCACGACGGCGTCGGCGAAGTCATCAGGGTCGTCCGCCAGCAAGATATCGCGGCCATCGGTGACGCGCAATCCTTCTGCGCCGACGGCGGTCGAAACGATCGGTTTGTGCATGGCCATGCCCTCGAGGATCTTTAGGCGCGATCCGCCGCCGATGCGCAGCGGAACGACGAGCGCGGCGGCGCGGCCGACCCACGGGCGGACGTCGTCGACGGTTCCGGTGACGGTGACGCCGTTGATCTTCGCGAGATCTTGAATTTGTCGCGGCGGCGTGCGTCCGACGATGGTGAAGGCGGCGCCAGGGCACTTGCTTCGGATGCGGGGGAGAATCTGCTCCGTGAAGTAGAGGGCGGCGTCCTGGTTGGGACGCCAGTCCATGGCGCCACTGAAGATGATGAGGTTGGGGTCGGCGTTCGCGGCGCAGGCGAAGTAGTCGGTGTCGACGCCGTTGTCTACGGCGGCGACAGGGTAGGGGACGCCGAGATTGGCGATGCTGCGGGCTTCGGCGTCGGAAACGGCCGTGGCGCCGTCAAGCCAGTGGAAGCACCTCGTTTCGAAGTTCTCGACCTTGGCGCGCTGGAGAGAGATGTAGAGGCGACGGACGAGGCTTTTTTCCTGCTGCTGGTATCGACGCCAGATGGCGGCTTCGATGTTATGCGTGTTGACAATTTTGCGGATGCCGGAGAGGTCCTTGACGAAGCGGGTGTACGGAGTCCACTCGCAAATGACGGCATCGTACCGGTGAGCGTCGAGTTCCTGGTGCAGGCGGCTCTGGAAGCGGCGGGTGTAGTGGCTGGTCACGATATAGGGGTAGGGGGAGAAGAGGTTCAGGAAGAGCCGGGCATAGAATTTCGGCCCGCTCTGGCGGCGATCGGGGGGACGGACGGCGATCGGGTTGAGGCCGTCCTGGGCCAGTTGCCGAAAGGCGGGAGAGTCGGGCTCGCCGTAGGCGAGGTAGGTGATGTCGTAGAACCGGGTCAATCCGCGCAAGAGGTTGTACGTCCGGAGGCGTTTGCCGGAGTTGAGCGGCCAGGGAAACTCTTCGTCGATCAGGAGGAGGCGTTTTCGGGTTTCGGTCTCGGTCATGGTTCTCTCCGGTTACACGGGACGGGTGACTTTGGACACGACATACCGGTATTTGCCTGAGGGGGCGCGGTCGATGCGGTCGACGTACCTGATCTCGAAGCGGATGCGTTCGCTCACTTCTCTGCGATATATGGTCATGAGGCTGGCCAGTTCGGCGCCGCACTCGATCGGTTTGCATTCGGCACGAACGACAATGTGGTCAAGAGCCTCCTGCACGATCTGGATGGGGACATGGATCTGGAGATGGGCGATGAGGAAGACGAGCATGACGCCGGCGATGCCATGCCCCTCCGGGGTCCAGATCATGTCCAGTTCACGGCCCCGAATGTTGGTGATGCGGGGGGAGGTGCGGCCGCAGGCACAGGGGGAAGACTCGAGGTCGGCGAAATCGCCGGTGTGGTAGCGGATGACGGGCATGCCGTAGTTCCACAGGTCGGTGGCGATGAGGCTTCGGCCGGGCATGTCGGGGCCCTTGTCGACCGCTTCGAGGTAAGTGCTTTCGGTGAAGTAGTGCAGGCCGGTGCGCTCCGGGCATTCGAGGGCGGCCATGCCGATCTCCCGGGATCCGTAGCGCTGATAGACCTGCTCACCGAAAGTCTCGGCGACTTTCTTCGCCTGGAAGTCGTAGACCGGCTCGGCGGTGAAGTTGACCATGGGGACGCGGAAGGGTTCGACCTCGCCGGACTCGATGCGCTGGGCGAGGTCGTAGGCCAGCGACGGGTAGGCGGACATGTAGGAGGGGCGGTGTCTGCGGACGCTGGCGGAGAACTCGCGGTAGGCTTCCGTGGTGAGGTGCAAGGCGTCGATGTAGAAGGCGCGATCGGCGCAATGGTGGGTCAGCTTCGCCTTGAGGCCTTTCGGTTTGAGGATATCCCGGGGGGCGCCCCAGAGCCAGGCTTGCCACTGGCCATCGCGCCAGCCGTAGTAGCGGGTGGTAGCGAGGTCGATGCCGCGGCGGAAAGCAAGGCAGCGCAGGTCGCGGTAGAAATTGAGGGCGATGCCGGAGGTGCCGCCGGTGGAGCTCATCTGGAGGCGGTCCTTGGGGTAGCAGAGGATCCGGTCGATATTGTCGGCCAGGTCGGACTTGGTGACCTCCGGGAGGCGGGCGAGGTCGCAGCGATTCTTGACGTCGCCGGGTTTGAAGCCGCAGGCGGTGAAGCGCTCGCGGTAGAACGGGCTGTGTTCGTAGGCGTGGTTGACGATGGCTTCGATGGCGCTGTCCTGTTCGGCCTCGAGGTTTTCGAGCGGGCGGTAGAGGTTGTGCGCAACGACATTGGCGTGCCGGTAGACCTCGCGCTGGCCGCGGGCGACATTGAGGGCATACCGGCCGAGGCCGCCGACAAGCTCGACGGGATTGCGGCGGCGGGCCCTAAACATGGCGGTCTCCCGAGAGGAACTGCGGATCAATCAGCGACATCGTTATGCGCCTCCGGTTCGGATCATACTGGTTCCGGGTAATCGCCCGCACGGGGACTATCCGGGCCTTCTTACTATTGTCGGTCGAGCAACCGATGACATTACGTAGCGGTACTTTCCGGAGGGTGCGCGTTCGATGTGGTCGACCCATTCGATTTCAAAGGACATATCGGTGCTGATTTCGCGGCGGAAGACCTCGGTCAGGCGGCGCAACTGGTCCGCCCAGGCGCCGGGCTGCGCCTCAAGGCGTATGGTTACGTGGTCGAGGCGATCCTGGACGAGTTGGACAGGGGCGTGGATCTCCTGGCTCCCGACGAGGCTGACGATCATAAAGCCGGCCACCCCGTGACCGTCGGGGCACCAGATTACATCAGTCTCGCGTCCGCGGATATTGCGGAGGCGCGGGGAAGTGCGGCCGCAGGCACAGGGGGAGGAATCGAGGTCGGCGAAGTCGCCGGTCTGGTAGCGGATGAGGGGCATGGCGCGGTTGACGAGGTCGGTAACCACGAGGCTCCTGCCGGGGAGTTCGGGGCCGCGGTCGACAGCCTCAAAGTAGACGCTCTCGGTGAAGTAGTGGAGGCCCGCGTGCGCGGGGCACTCGAGGGCGGCCATGCCGATTTCGCGGGAGCCGTAGCGTTCGTAGACCTGGTCGGCGAAAGTATCGAGGATTTTGCGGCGCTGGAAGGCGTAGACCGGCTCGGCGGTGAGGCTGACCATGGGGACGCGGAAGGGCTCGATTTCGCCGGCGTCGATTCTCGATGCGAGGTCGAAGGCGATGGTCGGGTAAGCGGAGACGTAGGTTGGCCGGTGCCGCCGGGTCAGGTCGATGAAGCGGCGGTAGCCCTCGGCGGTGAGGTGCATGGCGTCGATGAAGAACATCCGGTCGGCGAGCTGGCGCATGAGGCGGGCTTTGAGGCTGTGTGGGTCGATCAGGTCGGCGGCGGCGCCCCAGAGCCATCCCTGCCACTGGCCCTCGCGCCAGCCGTAGTAGCGGGGGGTGACGAGGTCGAGCGCGCGGCGAAAGGCAAGGACGTGGTGGTCGCGGTAGAGGCGCAGGCCGATGCCGGTGGTGCCGCCGGTCTGGCTGTATTCGAGCTGGTCTTTGGGGAAGCAGAGAACCTCGTCGGCGTGCTCGGCCAGGTCGGACTTGGTGACCTCGGGGAGGCGGTTGAGGTCTTTGCGGTTTTTGACGTCGCCGGGTTTGAAGCCGCAGGTCGCGAAGTGTTGCCGGTAGAAGGGGCTATGGTGCCAGGCGTGGTTGACGATGGCTTCGATGGCTCTGTCCTGCTCGGCCTCGAGGTTTTCGAGCGGGCGGGACAGGTTTCGCTCGATGGTGCGGGCGATATGGCAGACATCGCCGTAGCCACGGTAGCACAGGAGGGCGTGGCGGCCGGCGGCCGCGAGCATTTCCATCGGGTTGCGGCGGCGGGGCGGACAGGCGTATTTCATGGGAAGCTTCTGGGCCGGACCGGTTGCCGGCCGGCTGGGTCCATGCGGTTTGGTCGGCTGGATCATCAGGGTGTGGTCTCCACCAAGGCCTCGGGGCGTTGTTTCTCGGCCTGGAGTCGCTGTTCAACGAACTTGCTGATAATGACGATGAACGCGGCGTAAACATACCAGTTGTCGCGGTAGAGGTTGTGCCCGAAGAGGCCCTGGACGAAGAGCATGATGAGGCCGACGAGGACGGCCTGGGCCATGTAGAACAGGAAGTCGGACTGCCAGCCGCGTTCGAAGAAGGTCCGTTTGACGTACTTGATGCTTTGGACGAAGCGGGTGATGAAGAAAGTGAAGGCGGCGATACCCAGGAAGCCGAGTTCGCCGACGAGCTTGCCGATGAGGTTGTGGGCGTCGGTCCAGTCGCCGCCGGGTTCGGCGTGATGGTGCCAGCCGAAGTTGCCGATGCCGACGCCGGTGATCGGATTTTTCAGGAGGAATTTGAAGCCGAGTTTAAAACCGTTGATTCGACCTCGCGCGGATTCGGCGGCGCCGAATTCGTCTTCCTCACCGCTGGCGCTGACGTTGAAGATCGACATAAAGCGGTCCTTGTACTGGTCGGGGGCGAGGACGGCGACGACGGCGAACACCATGGCGGCGACGACGAAGCCGAGGGCCTTGTGTCTGGACTGATAGGTGAGGATCATGAGGACGACGATGGCGCCGACCATGCCGCCACGTGAACCGGTGAGGATGATGGCCCACATGCAGGAGCCCATGAGGGCGAGCATGAAACCTTTGAGCAGGAGGTTACGGTGGGCCCGGGCCATGTAGTACATGAAGGGAAGGCCGAGGATGAGGCTGGTGGCCATGGTGTTGGGGTCGATGAGGCCGCCGCCGAAGGAGTGGAGGCGCTGAATGCCCTGGCGGACCTCAAATTCGCCGCGATAGTACTGAATGGTAGAGCTGACGGCGAGGAAGCCGACGGAAATGATGAAGAGCATGACGACGGCCTTGAACTGGCCTTCGGTCTTGACGATCCGGACCATGAGGAGGTAGACCAGGAACATGCGGAGGAACTTCTGCCAATCTTCCCAGGCGGCCTGGAGGTCCTCGGCGCCGAGGATGGACAGGTAGGTAACGACGATCATGGCGAAGAAGGCGACATCGAGGCGGAAGATCTCGAACTCCTTCTTGATGACCGCGATGTATATGAAAAGGCTGGCGATAACGACGAGAGCGAGGAGCTTTTCGTAGGGGAACGCGACGCTCTGCATGAACTTGAAAACGGTGTTCGGGTCGATGAAGAAGATGATCAGGTAGAGGTAGAGGCCGAAGTAGGGGAAGCGGAGGGCGCCGGCGACGAAGATGGCTCCAAAGACGGCGGCAAAGGGAAGGAAGTGGTAGGGGAAAGGCAGGGTGAGGGCGAGCCCGCACAGGAGCATAGCCACGAAAAAGCCGGCGTAGGCTAGATGTTCGGGGCGCAGGTAGGTGCGTGTCGAGCGCTGCAGGCTGTGGTGCGTCGTTCCCATAACTCCTTTTGGGCGGGGTTTCGGTCAGACCCCGGTTTCCATAGACCCACAATATAGCTGATTTATTCCCCGATGCAATGGAACTCCTACCGCACGCCCGATGAGGGGCCGGTCCGGCGGGGGAGGCGGGAAACGGTGAACCGGTGCTTTCCTCCGGCGGTAGGCGGTATATGATCTGTCAACGCGATCTTCAGGCTAATGTTCCGGCCGAGCTTCTCTACGATTTTGTCCTTGAAGAACGTCGTATCGGGGTTCTCGGCGCGGGGGATAATCAGCAGCGTGAATTCCCGTTCGGTCTCCTGGATCAGCTGGAAGGCTTTGATTTCCGGCCGTCCATAGAAGAGGTGGGTAAAGTACTCGCCGTGTATCTGGTTGCCGTCGACCTCCATGATATCGGAACTGCGGCCGGCGATTTTTTCCAGGCGGGGGTAGGTGCGGCCGCAGGGACAGGGGCCGTCCAAGCGCGCGGCGAGGTCGCCGTTGAGGTAGCGGATGAAGGGGAAAGCGCGGTTGGTGAGGTCGGTGACGGCGACCTGGCCGACCTCGCCTGCGGGGAGCGGTTGCCCTTGGTTGTCGACGATCTCGACGATGCGGCCGGAGGCGAAGACGTGGAGGCCGTCGTGGGCCGAACATTCGGCGGCGACGTTGTTGACCTCCCGGGAGCCGTAGAAGTTGTGCACCGGGGCGCCGAAAGAGCGTTCGATTTCCTCGCGCTGGAAGTCGTAGAGCATTTCTGCAGACGAGCGGATGGCGACCGGCCGGAAGCGGAGGGGCCGGTTTTCGGTGATGAAGCGGGCGACATGGTAGAGAGAGGAAGCGTAGCCGTAGATATAGCGCGGCCGGATGTGGTTGAGGCGGTCGAGGAAGCCGGCGATGCGTGCCTCCGACATATTGAACGAGTTGAGCTGGTAGACGCGGTTGAGGCGGAGCATGAGCCGGACGTAGAGTGATTCCTCCTTCAGGTCGCGATCGGCCCCCCAGAAGATAGCGGTGCGGTCGCCGGCGCGAATATTCATCCAGCCCAGGTAGAGCTGTTCGTTGGCGCGGGCCCAGCAGACATAGGCCTGGTCATGGTAGAAATTCACCGGCTGGCCGGTCGATCCGCCGGAGGAGTCGGCGTAGTGGCCGACTGAGTCGGGGCAGAGGATGCGCGAGCCGTGCTCCTGCAGGATGTCCCGGGTGAGGAGCGGGATTTTGGGCAGGTCGGTGAGCCGGAAGTCGGGACCGGGGGCGATACCCTCGGCGGCGAACAGGTCGCGGTAGTACGGGGAGTGGTCGCCGGCGTGTTGCAGCATGGCGACGAGGCGGTCCCGGCGCAGGCGGTCGAGTTCGGTTTCGCTCAGAAATTGCTCGCGGCGAAGTTCGGCAGCGGTGCGGTAGACGCCCGTGCGGTCGAGGGCGTCTTTGAGACCGAAGAGGGTTCTGTGGAATAAGTTATACAGCGCCATGGGTAACGGTCTTTACGCTTAAAGGTACTTCTATGCTTCCTTGACCGGATGGCTTTCAACGACGGCAATAGGCGGCTTGCGATGGAGGAAGCCGAATATGCGGCGGCGGTCGTTCGGTTCAAGCATGCGCCATATGAAGCCGGCGAAGCCGACTGCGGAAACGAGCCCGACTTTGAGGACGAACCCGGGCCAGCCGCCCCAGGGAATGTAGTTGGCCAGCCAGGCGACCGGGAGGACGAAGATCGTCCCGGTAATGACGGCGATACCGCTCTCGCGGTAGAAATCCTTGAGGCTGGCGCGGATGGCGCGGTGGAAGACATACGGGTAGATGAACAGGTAGATAATCACCTGCGGGATGGCGGTCCCCAGCGCGACGCCGTAGACGCCCCAGACGTGGACGAGCGCGATGCTGAGCGAGACGTTAGAGACGGCTTCAAGGCCGAGGACATAGAGCAGGGCGCGGTGCTTGCCGATGCCCAGGAGCACCGAGTTCGAGACCATCTGGGGGAGGAAGATGCAGGTCGGGACAATGAGAATAAGCATGATGTTGATGGTCGTCTGGAAGCCGGGGCCCATCCACTGGTTGATGAAGTCGTCGGCGAAAAAGAGGAAGCCGACGCAGATGAGGACGGACATGTAGTAGAGGTAGCGGTTGAGTTTGCGCTCGAGCGCGGCGATTTCCCGCAGGTCGCTGGTGGCGTCGAGGTGGCTGATGGCCGGGACGAGGGGGATGCCGATGGCCGAGACGATGGAGCGCAGGTTGCTGATAATGGTGCCGGCGACGTTGAAGTAGGCGACGGCTTCGAGGGAGATGAACTTGGCGACGACGATGTTGTCCTTGCTGAAGATCACGATCCAGGACATGACGATGAGGAAGCTGACGGCGCCGTAGTTGAAGAGCTCCCGGATGCGCTGTTTGTTGACGTAGCGGAAGTCGTACTTGATTTCCGGGACGATGCGGTGCTGGAAGTACCGTTTCACGAGGAGGCCGCCGAAGCTGGAGAGGAAGGTGACGATGGCCAGCGCGAGCAGGCCGTAGCCGTTCTTCACGAGCCAGATGACGACGGCGGTGCCGACAATGGTCTTGACGATCTCGATGGTGTTCATGAGATCGTAGCGGTGGAACGGTCCGAGGGCGGTTCCGGCCATGAGGAAGAAGTAGAAGGCGTGGTTGACGCCCATGATAATTAGGACGATGCGCATGAGGGAGTGCATCTCGGGCGGGACCTGGAACCAGTCGACGAAGAAGGCGGCGATGACGATCGTGGTGGCGAGCACGAGCGTGCCGGAGATGAGGTAGATGAGGTTGCTGGAGTTCACGACCTCGTTGAGCTTGTCGTAGTCCCGGGTGGCGTAGTACTTCGGGAGAAAGCGGGCGAGGCTCTGCTTGAAGCCGACGTCGAAGAAGTTGGTGTAGTGGATGATGGAATAGATGAGGGCCCAGATCCCGTAGGCATCCTTGCCGAGGGAGTGGACGAGAATCGGCGTCATGATGAGCGCGGTGGCCGAGTAGATAGCCATCTGCACCCAGTTCGACGTGACGTTGCGGAGCAACCGTTTCTTGGGATCTACCAGGGCATTATTTTCAGCAGACACTGTACACCAATCCGGGCTAGGTGGAGGTCAATTTGGGGGCGGGTGTCGCCGTGGATATCGATCCGGGGAACCGCGAACATATCGAGACCCTGGCGAGGGTAGGGGCAGAACGTGCGAACGGTGGTGAAGCCGATCTGGTAGCCGGCGGCGGCGGCGGCCTCACCGACGCGTTCTTCGTAACGACCCTGGGGGTAGGCGATGGCGCGGATGCACTTTCCGAGGCGGGCTTCCAACTGGTGCTTGGAGTTCACCAGTTCGCACCGCAGGTCGGCATCGGAAACCATGGTCAGCTTGTAGTGCTTCTCGGTGTGGGACTCCACGTCGACGCCGTGTGCTTCGAGGTGCTTGAGCTGCTCCCAGTCCATGCACCAGATGGGCAGAGTAATCGCGGGCCGCACGAGGTTTTCCCAGGTTATCACCATCTGGTCAACCAGGCTGTGGTGAACTCTATCGAGGGCGAAGTTGATCGAACGGCAGAGGGGGCGTCGGTCGGCGACCGGGCCTATAGCATCGGTGGCACGCAGGATGTCGGCGACCGGCTGGGGCCAGTCATGGACGCGGCTGCGGAGTATTTCCCATTCCGCCTGGGTGGCGGCCATGATGATCGTCGAAATACGGACATGCCAGATCTGGTTCCTGGTGCCGATGAAGCCGGTCGGGGCCATCATGACGGCCGGGATATTGCGTTCCACCAGGGCGGGCAGGGCGTAGGTGATGAATTCGGAGTCGGCGTCGTCGAACGTAATCAGGCCGGAGTTTTCGGTAACGGGTTTCTTCCCCGAGGCGAGGTCGATGAACTCGCCGAGGTCGACCAGCCTGAAGTGCTTTCGGAGAATGTCGAGGTGGTTGCGGAAAACGTCGGTGTCGAGACCTCGGTCGTAGTCGGTATAGAAGGTGCGGGTCGCGGAGCGGTCGATCACGCGATGGTAGACGAAGGCGGTGAGAATGTGCCGTCGGTGGACCAGGCGGCAGGCGGCAAAAGGGAGACGGGAGAGTCCCAGGTGGCAGGCGGCGAATTCGGCTATGCTCCGGAACAGCTTCTTCATCACTGCCTTTCGGTCAGTCGGATCAGGTTCATACATTCTCCCCGCGCCGAAAGGTTACGGCCGGGCGGTTTGGGTCGACGCGGTCAAGGTGCCGGCGGCCAGGACGCTGTCGATAACGGGTCGGGCGGTGCGGGCTAAAATCTCGTAGCCGGCGTCGTTGACATGGACCGGGTCGACGGAGTACTCGCGGGGGAGGAGGTTCTCGGCATCGGAGATGGCCGCAGCGTAGTCGACGATGGGGAGCGCGTTCTCGGCGGCGTAGGCGCGAAGCCAGACGTTGAAGCTGTTGAGCGTGTCGACGACGCTGAAGTCGCCGATGCGAGCCTCGGGCTTGCCCGCGGGGATGATAGTGCAGACGATGGGCCGGATCCCGTGAGAACGGGCGAGGTCGACCATCATCATCATTCCGTCCTGCATGACCGAGAGGGGCATGAAAGGCCGGACGTTGATGGAGCAGAATTTGAGGAGGACGGCGTCGGGTTTGAGTTCGAGGACGTCGCGCTTATAGCGGGCGAGCATGGCCGGGACGAGCTGGTTGCCGACGCCGCGGTTCTGGGCGTTGAGACCGGGAAAGGCGGCGGCGAGATCCCAGCGGGCGGTGATCGAGGCGCCGAAGAAGACGACCCGGTTGGGGGCGGCGGCGCCGTCGGCGAGCTGCTGTTTGATGAGAGCGTTTTCCTGGGCGTACGGAACGGACGGCGCGACCTGCTGGGTGGTGCGGGTGAGCATGCGTTTGAGTTCGCCGAGCGGGGAGCCGCCGTAGCGGACGTAGTGGTAGAAGCCCCAGAGGGCGACGATGTTGAGCAGGATGGATCCGACGAGCAGGACTTTCAGCAGCGCAGACATGTCATTCACCTTTCAAAACGGGGTCGAGGCTCACTTTGCGGGCGGGGTTGCCCATCACGGTGGCGTTGTCGAGGACATCTTTCAAAACGACGCTTCCGGCGCCGACCGTGCAGTCGTGGCCGACGTTGGCGAGGACAAGGGAGCCTTCGCCGATCCAGGAATTATCTCCGATACGGACGCGGGATGATTCGTCTATCTCGCCGACGGAGCGGTGGCCCGGGTGGCCGTGGAGGTACTTGCCGGACATGATCGAGACGCGGGCGCCGAGGAGAACGTTGCGGCCGATATCGGCGTGGCCGATGAGAGAGTAGACGCCGACGACGGTGCCGGAGCCAATGGTGGCGTCGCGGCGGGCGACCATGGAGCCGAAGGAGAACAGCACGCCGGTCGAGACGCCGGGGCAGACGGACCAGTAAAAGGCGCTGCGGAGGTAGTCGCCGACGATGGTCGGAACGGCGGCGAGGAGCTCCTTGAACTGGCCGAAGAGACGGGTCGAGCGGCCGCCGGAGGCGGCTCCCTCGGCCAGGGTCACGGCTATAAAGAGCGATGAGCCGAGGAGGCCCAATGCGAACAGCAGTCGTCGAACGAGTATTCCAATCATAGCATCCTTGCCTTACACCGATGTCTTACTGGCCCGCGTTGTTGTACTGTCGGATGAGGTCGAGGACCTCTTCCTGCGAGGCCAGTCCCTGTTTGAATTCGTAAATCTTCCGGTCGATGTCTTCGCGGGTGACCGCACCGGACCGTTGGATAAGGAGGTCGCGAGTGGCGGTGCGGATGAACTCGATCAGGTTGTTCTGGCCCGTGGTGGCGCCGAGCTGCGGGTTCAGGTGCGAGCCATCGCCTCCGAAATAGGTCTCCTTGAGGCAGTACTTGTTGGCCGCACCGGGGGTCATTTCACACATCGGGCGGTAGGAGTCCCACTTCCAGAGATTCTTATACGCGCCAGTGTTGGTGTGGGTGAAGAACTGGTCGCCGGCGAACCAGGTGGCGAGGTCGTAGGTGATTTTGGCCTGGGCCGAGTCGTAGACCTCGTGGCCGAGACGCAGCGGGGTACCGAAAGCGAGGGCGACGTTTATCTCGGGGTGGGCGGCGACCGAGTCGCGGACGGCGCGGTACAGGACTCTGATGCTGTCGGCCTGACGCTGGGTCATCTGGAACCAGCAGGCGTAGGGGTTCTTGATGATGACAAGGTCGTACCCGTTCTCCTCGACGACGGAATCGGCGAAATGGGTCGGCGTCTTGTGTGTCTTAAAGAGATCCCAGAAGCGCTGGTTTTCCTTGTTGGGGGCGGCAAAGAAGTAGTCCAGGAGTCCGGCGTACGCGGCGCCGCTGAAGCCGCCATCGGAATTCCAGATACGCATGCGGTTGTAGTTGCTGGTGACAAGGTCGTAGGTGAAGTTGGTGAACCGATCGAACATGCAGCCGTTTTCGGCGGCCCCCGGAAGGGTGTCGCTGAGGGCGTCACGGCCGACATCGTTGTTCATGCGGTAGGAGTGGAAGACGATGCGGGCGGTGTCGATGCCGTAGGTGACCGACATCGTGTCGAGCGTCTCGGTGATGTTGCGATTCCACGTGTCGCCCCAGCAGTAACCCTGGACGATGCTGGTGCCCACGGAGTAGTGGACGAAGATGATGGAGACGCGCTGGGTGCGGGCGGACAGGGAGGCGGCCATCAGCAGTGAAACGGCGACAATTAATGCAAAACGTCTTCTCATAATGATTTCCCTTGTGAATTCCAGTCGGTCAGCACCGGCCCGTGGGCAAAGTACGGCGGCGAACGGTTGGCGGCAACGGCAAAATGGAACGGAAGAGACCTTTGCGTTGCCGGGGCGTGTCCGCCGGTGTACGGTTTGTAACGCCGGTCGGTTCGACGGGGTTCCGTTTTACTCCATTGTCGGCTGTGAATGCGGTTGGCATTACATCAGTTAGCGTCGGAAGGCGGCGAATCGGAAGGAGTGTCGGCACTGGACAGGAGAGGGAGGAGGCGCTGTTTGCCGAACATGAGGAGGCGGCCCCAGTTGCGACGGCCGGAAGTCCAGATATCGACGTGTTCGCGGATCTTCGATGTCCAGCGCAGTTTATACTCATAGGGCTGCCCACCCATGTCATACTCCCAGGTGCCGTCGCGGGCGAACAGGTCGCGGAGGATTGCCATCTGAAGGTTGTGGCCCGGGCTCAAGTCCTTGTGGGCGAGGTCGAAGTCGGTGCGGATGAGGGAAAGACTGCGGGGGCCCCCGAGGTAATAGTCAAACGCGATGGGGTGGCCGTTGAGGTGGAGAATCCAGGCCTCCCAGAGGTTGTCCGGTTCGCCGATACGGCTGAATTCCTCGAGGAACGAGACGACCCGGGGAAGGGACTTGAGGTCGGTGTTTTCGGCGGCTTTCCAGCTTCGGGCCGAGATTTCGACCAGTTCGGGCAAATGGCCCTGGAGATCGGCGTGGCGGGTGATCTTCTGGTACCGCACCTCCCCGGCTTTCAACAGCTTGGCCTCGCCGCGCTTGAGGATCGTCCGGAAAGATTTGGAGAGGTTGTCCTGGAACTCCTCGAAGGCGCCATCGGCGACGAGATAAGGGGAGCAGCGGGCGGTTTCGACCGCAACGGGCCGTCCGGTTGATTCAATGACGCGAAGGAGGGTTTCGGTCGGGGGGACCGTTCGTTCCATGCCGCGAGCGATAAGGAGGTCGACGCCGGGGTAGTCAAGCAGGTGGCGAAAAAGCGCCTCGGCGTGGTCGGGCGAAGCGGCGATGATATTGCAGCGGGGAGTGATGGTGGAGCCGGCGAACTGCATGACCCGGGCGGGGATACTCTTGATCCGCTGGGTATTTAACAACATAGGGGCACACGCGACAAGATTGCCGGCCTGCCGCCCGACGACAAAGCACATATCCCGGGCCGGGCCAAGGTGGCGCAGCCAGCAGGAGAACCACTCATGGCGCATGAACGCGTGGTCGATAGGGCTTGCCGCGGCCAGGCTGTTCCATTCTGTCTTCAGGGCGTCAAAGGCGCCCGGGTCGGTAACTACGTCGTAAATCATTTTCATCACAATGCTGATACGGGATTTCAACCCGGCTGTCGGGACATCAGGGACAACGTAATGGGAAGTATTGTCCGGGGCAAGGATTGAAGCAGTCTTCAAACGGCGATATAGGGCAGGCGCTCTCGAAAAGTGGGGAAAGAGCCATTTCAGTTTCGGGCAGGCGCGGCGACAAGGGCGGGGGGCTTTTGTCGTGCGGAGGGAAGCGGAGTCTGCGTATCACTATCACATGGACTCTCGGACTGGCGACATGGACGCGGCCGCGCTGTCGAGCGCCGCTGCGGTGACGGTGCTGGTGTTGACCGGGCTGGCGGAAATAGAGGAGATCGCCGCCGGGTGGAACGATCTGGTGTTTTCAGGCCCGGGTCGGCTGCCCATGCTTTCCTTCGCGTGGGTGGCGAGCTACCTCGAAGTGCGGCGACCGCCGGATCAGCGCTGGTTGTGCCTGGCGGCGTTTGCCGGGAATCGTCTAGTCGGAGTGCTGCCGTTGTCGGAGGAGTCGGTCAGTGTGTTGGGACGGCGAGTGACGATGTTTCGCCAGCCTCGTGATCCCCACCTGTACTCGGTTGATCTGGTAACGGCGCCGGAGTATGAAGCGGCGGTCATGGCGAAGTTCCGCGAAGCGTTGGACGAGGTGGCGCCGGGGTGGTTCGGCCTGGAGTTTGCGAAGCTCGACCGGACATCGCCGTTGGTTTCGACGGTATGTCCGGTTCCGAGGAGCCGGGTGCTGCGGTCGCCGGGGGGGCAGGTCTCCGTCGTGGGGACATCGGGGAACTGGGCCGAGTATCACCGCGGCCTGTCGTCGAATTTTCGCCGGCAACTCAAGCGGGCGCGCAACAAGGCTGCCGAAGTGGGGGAGCTTGAGGCGGAGTTTCTGGCCGGAGCCGAGGCCCGCCCGGAGCACCTGGAGTTGTTCATACGGGTAGAAGCGGCGGGCTGGAAGGGGCGGATCGGTTCGGCGATCGGCGAAGATGAGAGCCTCGCGCGCTTCTACCGGGCGCTGACGGCGCGCCTGTATCGCTGCGGCGTGCTGGAGTGGCATTTCCTGCGGGTGGGGGGAGAGACTGTCGCCGCGCATCTGGCGGTGCGCAGCGGGCGGACGCTGTCGGTCTGGAAGATCGGATTCGACGAAGCCTACGCGCACTGCTCGCCGGGGGTACTGCTGGTCGAGCACATGCTGGCGCGGGCGTTCGCCGACGAAACGGTGGACGAGGTGAATTTCGTCACGGACAAGAGCTGGCACCACTCTTGGCAGCCGGAGAAGCGGCCGTACTACGATGTCCGGCTGTACCCGTTGCGCCCGGTGCCGTACCTGGCCGGGGTGGTGCCGTTGCGGGCGCGGCAGG
>JBGSIV010000114.1:0-5284 GCA_041742355.1 Candidatus Zixiibacteriota bacterium | reverse complement strand
GGAGGCGGCGCGAGCCGGCCGGGGTGTGGCAGCGGTTGACGACCGCGAAGAGGGAGTTGCGCTCGGTGGCGTCGGCGCTATTGCGCAGCAGTTCGAGATTGCGAACCGTGCTGTAGTCGAGCACCATGTATTCGTCGTTGTCAAAGCGGACGAGGCGGTTGACATGCGAGAGACGATCGCGGTGGTTTTCGCGCAGGTAGCGGAAGATTCCGCCGGCCGCGGCTATAGCGAGGCGGCAGTCGCCGATCCCGAAGCCGTCGAGCGTACTTGTGCCGAAGTGATCGTTGAGTTCCCGGATGGCAGTCTTGTAATCGAAATTCCACTCCTCGAAGCCGGTGAGGAGCATCGCCCCCGAGGTCAGCCCGAGTCGACGGGGCGTGTCCTGGTCCTGCGGTCCGGTTGACGGGTAGAGCACTTCCCGGGCTTCGAGCACGCGCAACCGTTCGAGGATATCGTCGAGCGGGCCTTCGTCGACGACAAACGTGCCGGTCGACAGATCGAGCGCGGCCAACCCGAGTGTTTTTCCGCTGTCGATCACCGCTGCCAGCCAGGTGGCGCGGCGATCCGAGTCGTCGCTCTCTATGGTCGCGGTACCGGGGGTGAGAATCTCGACGATCTCGCGTTTGACAATCCCCTTGGCCGTTTTGGGATCCTCCACCTGCTCGACCACGACCACCTTCTCCCCCGCCGCTAGCAGCCGGGCGAGGTACTTGTCAGCCGAGTGGTAGGGTACGCCGGCCAGCGGCACGCGTTCGTCGGAGCCGTGGGAGCGGGAAGTCAGGGCGATACCGAGGATGGGTGCGGCTTTGACGGCGTCGTCGCCGAACATCTCATAGAAATCCCCCATGCGGAAGAACAGGATTTTGCCGGGATGCTGCTCTTTGACCGCATAGTACTGGCGCATGAGAGGGGTGAGCGAGCCGTCTCTGGGCGGGCCGAGGGTCATCGCGCGACAACCTGGTAGGATTCGTTTGCCCCGGCCTGAAGGCGGGTGCGGGCCGACTCGGCATCGGCGTACGTGCGGTAGCGACCGACAAAGACGACTTTGTAGGTAACGCGGGAGATCGTCTTGTCGACGAGATCGACCCGGTGGCCGGCGCGTTCGAAGTCGCGGGCCAGCTTCCGGGCATTGGCGGCGTCGGAAAACACGCCGACCTGAATCGAGTAGAACGTTCCGGTGATCTTGTCGGCCTCGGAGGTGGTTCGGTCGGACGATTCGGTCATTTCGGCCATGCGGTCGACGAGGGCATCCTGTCCGATTGCGCCCGGGAATGCTTCACGCAGGACATTGTAGTAGAACACGGCGTCGTCCGCTTTGCGGTTTCTGACCGCTTCGGTCGCCAGGAGATACAGCGCCTGGGGAACACCGGGGCCGGACTTTTCGCGGGAGAGTCCGCGGAGCAGCTTGTCCGCGCCGACACCCTTCCGGAAAGCGAGGAGCACCCGGGCCTTGTCGATTTCGCCCCATTGGCGGTTCTCGCCGGAGTTGTTGTTCAGGATGTAGCGGTCGATCTGGGTGAGGGCCGACTCGAAGTCTCCGGCCTTTTCGTCGAGGAGAGTCGAGAAGCGCGCCATCTGATCGCGGTACTGGCCGTTTTCGAATTTGGCGCGGTAGGTGACAATCTGCCGCTGCAGCTTGTCCCATGCTCCGTTGAGATAGTAGTACTGGGCGAGGCGGTAGTTGATGAGCTCCCGGTACTCGTAATCGACCGAGGACGCCAGGGCGGTTTCCATGAGATCGGCGGCGCGGGCGCCGTTCGATTCAAGCAGTGCCTGGAAGAACAGGTGGTTGCCGTCGCGGAGGGCGGCGGTGGAGGTGCGGGACAACTCCTGTCGCGCCGCGTCGAGCTTTCCCTGCTCAATGAGGCGGTACACAGAGGTATCGGCGAGGGCCTGTGCGGCCACCGCCGACGTCAGAACAGCTATGATGAGAAATCGCTGCATCATACCTTGTACGATACGACGCCCGGACAGTTCAGGTGGTTCCGATGAGCCTGATCCCGGTCGGCGGCGTGGTGGTGTCTTCGCCCGGCCGTTCAAGCCGGCGTTCCAGCGACCGGAAAAACTTGTCGATTTGCCGGCGGTTGCCCTTGTCGATGAGCAGCCGAAGGTACTCGATCGCGGCGCGCTGATTGGTCGGTGCGGCCTCGACAACTTCAGCCAGGAGCGCTTCGGCCTGGTCGACCTCGCCTTTTGCCTGGTAGAACTCGGCCAGGGAGATGCGGGCCTCGATATTGCCCGGGTCGGCGGCCAGGATGTTCCGGCAGATATCGGCCACTTCGCCGAACCGGCCCAGTTCGAAGAGGGTTTTCTTGAGGCGATCGATGACGAGGTGCGCTTTGGCCGGCACGGCATCGATGAGTTTGCCCCAGAAGGCCACGGCGTCCTCGTAGCGCTGTTCGTGGCGATACGAATCGCCGATGGCGAGGTACGCGGGCACGTAGTTCGGGTTCAGGCCGATCGCTTCTTTGAAGAGAATGCGGGCTTTGTGGTACTCGCGCTGCTTGTACAGCTGGAGGCCCTGTTGGTGCTTGTAGAAAGCGAGCGGCTTCTTGGATTTGTTGTTCTCGAGCTTGAGGATAATTGTCGCGGTGTCGTACGCCTCGTCCCACTTCGAAGCGGCTTCCTGGATCCTCAGGAGTTTGATGTGCGCCCACCGGTTGTGGCTGTCGATGGAGATCAGCTCCTTGAGCGCCGCCTGGGCCATGTCGTGGTCCTTGAGCTCGAGGTAATCCTCGGCGAGTTGGTGGAGCACCGCCTTCTTCTGGACGGGCGAGAGGCCCGTGCGCAGGGTCAGATCCTTATGGATCTGCAGGGCGCGGTCGGGCTTGTTATTTTCGCGCAAGATCTGGCCGAGGCGCAGGTATGCGTCGATGTTGCTGTAGTCCTCGTTCACCACCTGGCGGAGCTTGCCGAAGGCCTGCACGCGCTGGCCGTCGAGCAGATCCCGCAGGGCCTCGATGTACAGGGTGGCGGTCGGCCGCAGCGGTTTGCGCAGCAGCCGTTCGTAGCCCAGGTAGAAGACGAAGGTTGCTACCAGCAGAAGGAGCAAGATCAGGAAGTACTCTGCCATGGTTATTCCCGCTCGTCAAACGGGGATTCGATATCCCGGTTGTTTGGTTCTGTGTCAGAGAGCATTTGCGCCGACTCCTCGATCGGCCGGTTGCGCAGCACGGACAGTTCGGCCTCGAGGCCGCGCATCTGGCGGCGCAGCGACCGAACGTTCATGGACAGCCGGATGTACACCGAAATGAACGCGACCAGCGAGACGACCACGCCGACTGCGAACGACCAGAACACCACCTCCACGATAGCCACCCGATGGAATGATTTCCAAATGAGGTTGATATCGACCCTCTGGTATTCACCCACGTTGTGGATGGCGAAGGCGACGATGGCGATCACGATAACGGCAATGAGCACCGCACGAACGGCCCACATACGACCTCCATGTATCTACGGCAACGACTTAGCATAGAATGATATCAAAGGGGACGCCCCGGGTCAACATAAAAAAGGGCCGGACAACGCCGGCCCTGTCACATATCGGAGCCGAACCTATTTTTCCCGCGGCCAGTCGACGCTCTGCATCATCGGCTGCAATTCCGTCCACGCTGCGGTATGGAACATACCCTCGGTCATCAGGTGGAACAGGAGAATTCTGTCACCGTTTTTCACGGCGACGATGGTGCCGGCGTAGTCGCCGTACACGCGTTTGCCGCTCTGCGAGGACGCCGAGAGCGTGATGCTCTTGACGTATTGCGACTTGCCGAACCAGCTCGCTCCCGGAAGGGAATCGATGTAGACCGATTTGCGGTCCTTGGTGATCACAGCCTCGCGCTTGGTGCCTTCGCCCACGGCCATGTCGTTGAGGATCTCGAAGTACTTCAGGATGCCCTTCTTCTGCTGATCCTCGTAGGACTTCGACAGCAGGGAGTCGCGGAAGGCGATGGCGCTCCATTCGGATTCGGCGACGTAAACCGTCATCCGGGGCACCTGGGTGTAATCCTCGGCATCGAGGTAATCGGGCGGCACCTGGTAGTTCTTCTGCACCAGGACGAACCGGACCGGGTCCTCTTTTTCCTTTATGGAGACGCTCCAGCCCTCGGGCAACTGGAGTTTGAAGCCGTAGTCGCTGTCAACATACCAGCCGTCCTGGATTTCGCCCGCCTTCGCGGCTTTGCGCCGGGCGTCGGCCAGGCTGAAACACACTGCCAGAGCGAGCACTACAAGAATTAGTCGTCTTACCATCGATCGTCTACCTCCTCTTGGTCCACCACAACAACGTTACCAAGGTTTACTCTTATACACGTTTAGTCAAGGATATTTTGCAGAAAATCGGTGGAGCCGGGATCCTGCGGAGGCGGGGCGGTTGTGGTGAAGAACGGCGCTATGCCTGAGAGCTGTCGAGAAATCCGATCTTGCGCCGCTTCATGAAGCGGAGGTAGTCGGCCATGCCGCAGAAGGAGAAGTCGCCGAGCAGCCGATCGAGTTTGTGGTAGAAGATGCCGGTGGAGCCGTACATCCGGTAGCGCTGGAGTCCGCTCAAACCGCCGATGCGCGGCGGGTGCGGATCGATTTCCCAGGGGTGCATGTACACGACCACCGGCTGGCCGACGGCGTTGAGCTGCCGGATAATCCGGCTGGAGTACCAGTATGGGGAATGGCGGAGGAAACCGCCGCCGCCGACCGGGATGTTGCGGCCCATGACCTGGTAGGTCGAGGCCGGGATTTCATAGAGGACATGGTCGTCCTTCAGGTGCATCCGGTGGATTTCGCGGGGTCCGTGCGGCATGCCGTAGATGTCGTGTTTGATCGGGAAGATGGAGCTGTCGTAGTCGAATTCGAGTTCGGAGAGGATTTCGAAGGCCCAGGGCACGGTGTCATTAATCGACCAGCTGGGAGCGCGGTAGCCGCGGGGGCGCCGCTGCACGGCGGCATTGATGGCGTCCAGCGCCTTGCGCGTGTCGTCGCGAAACTCCTCGGGGGTCAACTTATCCACGCGACGGTGGAAGTAGCTGTGGCAGGCGATCTCGTGGCCCTCGGCTTCGATCTCGGCGATCAGGTCGGGTCGACGGCGGGCCACCCACCCCAGCACGAACCAGGTCGAGGTGGCGTCGTGGCGCCGGAACAACTCGAGCAGGCGGTGGCAGTTCTTGACCACGGTTGATTCGAGCAGATCCCACTGGTTGCGTTCGAGCCGCTCCGACAGGGCCTCGACGACGAACCACTCTTCGAGGTCAACGGTCAGGATGTTCATCTGGGGATCCATACCGACAATCCC
>JBGSIV010000113.1:0-10534 GCA_041742355.1 Candidatus Zixiibacteriota bacterium | reverse complement strand
CCACGGCGGCTGGTCGGTCGGGATCGCGATTGGCCCAGGAAGCGCCTATGTCAACGGCGGCGGCAACGTGTTCACGATCGGCCTCGCGGGGACGGGAGGTTCCGGAGGTTTCGGCCCGATGTCGGGTTCTGCGTTGAGCGGTCTCAACGGGACCTCGGCGGCGGTTGTCGCGGTTCCCTGACCGAGTGACGATTGGTTTGTGAAAGGCATGGCTCGAGAGGGCCGTGCCTTTCTTTTTGCGGTCCGCGGCAGATGTGGACATCTGCCGCGCACAACATATCCGCAGCGCACACATTGGCCGCGACGGTCCGCGTGTGGAGTGGGTTTGGTTGGTTGCCGCAGGGTCACACGCTCCCCCTCGCTGCGCTCGGGGTCGCGCAAGACCCTGCGGAACGAAGAAGGGGGATTCCATCATGCTTCGACTCCGCTCATGGTTCTCGTGCGCCATGCTTCGACTCCGCTCAGCATGACGGCCAGGGGGAATTGGGTTCGTTTGCGCGTTTTCGCGGTCTTCACGTTGTCGTTCTTTCATTCTGTCGTTTGTCTTTGTCAGGCTCCAAGGAGCCTGACCTACGGGTTGGGTTCGTTTGCGCATTTTCGCGATGTGCGTCATGTCGGGTTTCTCGGCGCGGAGCGCCTCGGAACCCGACCTACGATTGGGTTCGTTGGTGCAGCTCCAAGGTGGTTGCCGTGCCGGGGTTCTCGGGGCGGCGGGCAGACTGCAGCCGGGAGAAGATCTCGAGGGCGCGGTTGAGTGCGCGGTCGTGGATGGAACCATAGCGGAACACCAGGAGGCCGAGCATCGGGTTCGTTCTGTGCATTTCCAGTGGTGTCGAAGGGGGATTTCCGGCGGGCGCGGATGAGAGGGTGTCACCCGACCGAATGAGCGCAGCGAGGTCGGGATCTCCGTCAGGCGCGGATGAGAGGCTCTTCCCTGCCTTCCTTGTTCCCTCTGTCTCCCCTGTTCCCTCTGTCTCACATGGATTGGGGATGCCGGAGGGGGCGAAGGGGTGCTCGTCAATTGGGTTCGTTCGGGCGAATTCATTGGTTTCGCAGGGCTGGGCACTGGGCTGGGTGAAAGCCTGGGCGGAGAGTCGGAAAGCCTGGTCGTGGAGGTCGGCGACGGTGCGCAGGGTGCGCAGCAGACGCCAGTAGCATTCGGCGATCTCCTCGACCACGAGGCGTTCATCGGGGCTCTCGGGGGCAAGGTTGTGGTTGAGGACGGCGAGGAGGTCATCGAACTCCTCGCGGGACTCGTGGTGGCCCTTGGAGTCGAGGATGAGGGTCTCGGCGCAGAGTCCGTGCTTAAGGGCGTTGAGCCGGGAGCGGGCTTTGCCGACCTCGGTGCGGGGGCCGGTGGAGCGGCGCGCATTCTGTTGGTTGGCAAGACGTTGGGCGTCGGTGCACATGGGGATCTCCTTTCCGGTTAGAGTAAGGTCCTACACTTACCGGGGGGTCGGGGCAATCTCCATCAGTTTGTGGATGATTTTGGACGGAAAAGGGGGGCGAATTGGACTTGTCGGAAGGAGGAAATGAAGGGGGTCTGAGTAACAAGGACTATCGGAGCGTGATGAAATCTGATTGACTTAGGCGATGAGTCTTCTAACTTACGGGAGTATGTGTGAGGGAGGTCATCCATGGTTCCACACCGCGTGAGCAGCGATTCCGACGAAAATAGGGCCGGTATCGAGTCTCAATCGAAGAGAGAGCAATCGCTTCGGTGCAGTCGCGAGAGTGTCGGCAACGGACAAGAAAGACACGACGGAGCTGTTGACCTCGGTTGCTTCGGGACCGCTGGTGCATTCGAGGAACTTGGGCGAAATATGAAAGCGGCGGGCAAAGCGGTCGGCAAGCAACTTGACCGGATGGGACACAACCCCAAGGCGGCTGAAGTGACGAGTGAGAAAGGGAAACCGCAATCTACCGGCCCGAATAGTCGCAATGGAGCGCGCATGAAACGGATGATCCCGGCCATCGTGGCAGCCCTCCCCCGAATTGCGCTTGCAGTGTTGCTAGTGGTTGGTGCCTTAGGCAGAATGGAGCGGGACTACTACCTAATTCTTCGGTGGACAGCATTTGGAGTTGCGGGCTATACCGCGTATGTTGCCTATGCAAGGAACCACGTTGGGTTAGCGTGGGTGTTCTTTCTTGTGGCCCTTTTCTTCAATCCTGCTGTTTCGCCACCTATTACGCGTGAGAGTTGGCAAGTTGTCGACGTTGCGTGCGCATTGTTTCTACTTTGGTCGGTCTACCTATTGCCGCCGTCAGCAGGCGACGATGGCAAGGTTCGGCGGGCGCATTCACTTCCGTTGATGGTGCTGGGCGTCACTCTGATCGGACTGATTACCCTCAGTGAGTACCTGGGGCCATCTGTCTCGGGATCGAAAGGGTCCTCTGTTTTTCGACAGGCCCAACCTGAGAGACGGGAGGCAGGCCGAACCCCAAGTGGCCTTGGTGGAAACGGACGTGGAGGGAGCGGGCGAAGTAATGGTGGGCGGTAGTGCAGTACAGGTGGGGAAGCTGTAGTGCCGCTGTTCGCTCTGCAGATCCCGCTGCAGGCAATGCGCCAACCTCCCTGTACAGAGTTGTTTAATCGATCGAGGACTTATTCGAGCTTTTTTTTACGGGCCTTTGCTATGTCAAATGTCAGAACCTTCTGGTCACATCAAAAGGAACACTCGCGTATAAAAAGCGAGATTGTTGTCAAATATTTCTCGGCTTGGGCGGCCATAATGAAGCGCCACTGTGATGATCTTACGTACCTAGACTTATTTTCCGGCAGAGGTATGTATAATGACGGTGAGCCTTCTACGCCGGTATTACTGCTAAATCAAGTCGAAAACGACTTGGACTTGCAGAAGAAGCTGCACATGCATTTCTACGAAAGCGACTTAGAGTCTTCCGCACTCCTCAGTGGAGTGATTTCTAACCACCCCGCGACCACAAAATTGCGATTTCAACCTTTGGTTCATACAGAGGTCGTGGACCGCCGGCTGATACCGACTCTTCCCATCGAGGAAGGCACCTTCTGCTTCATCGATCCGCATGGATACAAGGGGGTGTCCATGGAGCTGCTTCACATTGTCACGAGAGACTGGGGTTGTGACAGCGTGTTCTACCTGTCTATGAACGGCGTACAGCGGAACTTGCAAGACGAGAGGCAGTATGCTTCCTTTGAACAGCTTTTTGGCAAGAGTGGGCTTATTAGTGTGCGCAAGGCGATGGCAGATCACGCATGTGGACGACCCTTTGAGACTGCCGTTCTGACTGTGTTGAAGCAGGCAGTCGCTCGTCAAGGAGTCAGCTTTTTCCTACCCTACAGGATCGAAACTGAACGAAGAAAGAGAACCAGCCATTACTTGATCTTTATCTCGAAGCATTGGAGGGGATTCAAAATCATGAAGGAAGTCATGGGCAAGTTCGGGAGCGACAGCGATGGCATACCCACTTACGAATTCAGCTATTTTGGTCGTGGCCAAGAATGCCTGCCGTTGCATCTCTCTTTGAATAAGGTAGCGGGCATATTGAGGAGGAGATACGCTGGCAAGTCAATCACAATAGGACAGATTTGTGATGATCTTCATCAGTCAGGCTGCGTATACCTGGATAGGAACATCAAGGATGCCCTTAATATGCTCGAAACACAAGGGGCGGTCGTAATTGACATTCCGATGGAACAGCGACCTATCCGCGACGGCAATCCGACATTAGGAAATCAACGAGCTGCGACATTCCGGTGAGTCACTTGCATGGCCTCTAATTCTCGCATAGAATGGACCAGTTCGACCTGGAACCCTGTCACCGGCTGCGACAAAGTCAGTCCGGGGTGCGACCATTGCTATGCGGACCGAATGGCGAAACGCCTCCAAGCAATGGGTGTCAAGAAGTATCGTAACGGATTCGATGTCACCTTGCACCCAGACGTGCTTGAACAGCCGACCACTTGGAAACGACCGCGAGTGATCTTTGTCAACTCGATGTCGGACCTGTTCCACGAGCGCGTGCCGCTAGATTACGTTCAGCAGATCTTCGATGTTATCGACAGGTGCCCCCAGCACATTTTCCAAGTGTTAACGAAACGGTCCAAAAGGCTCTTGCGGGCGGCTGATAAGCTCGACTGGCCTATCAACCTATGGATGGGTGTAACGGTTGAGGGCCCTATATACAAATTCAGAATTGATGACCTACGAAAGACCCCGGCCGCACTCAAATGGCTGTCGCTTGAACCTCTCCTCGAGCCTTTGGGACCACTCGATCTCACGGAGATTGCTTGGGCGGTTGTAGGCGGGGAATCCGGTCCCGGTGCGCGTCCGATGAAAGAGAAGTGGGTGTACGAGATTCTTCACCAGTGCCGCGCACAGGATACCGCCTTCTTTTTCAAGCAGTGGGGTGGGGTGAACAAGAAGCGGAGGGGGCGACTGCTGCGAGGCAAGCAGTACGACGAGATGCCTGAGATCGCGGGGGACTCGGGTCAATCGCTTCTGAAGGCGTTGGCAGGCTGACTCTCCAAAGCACTTCGCATCCGCCGGGACCACTTGCACCCGGTAATCCCCCCGTGAATCGCAGCGGGAAGCGGGAGTTGGGACGGCTCTGCATACGGTAGAACTGAGCGTGACTGGACCCCGGCCTCCGCCGGGGTGACGGAGACGAGGTTCTTGATGTGCGCGCTGCGTCATACCTTGCCCGAGCCTGCGCCGGGGTGACAGAGACGAGGTTCTTGATGTGCGCGCTGCCTCATCCCTTGCCACGGCCTCCGCCGGGGTGACGGAGAATCGGACCGGGGTTACAGCCAGGCTGTCCGACAGACAGTTAAGCAGAACAGGGCGGCAGGCAGGGCAAGAGACTATATCTCTGATGAAAGATCGCGCCACTCGGGGTTGACTTTTTCGATCAGGCGGATCTTCCAGCTTCGGTGCCACTTCTTGAGGATCTTCTCGCGCTGGATAGCGAGGCGGATGTCATCGAAGCCTTCGTAGTAGACGAGGAGGTGGCAGTGGAACTCGGCCGTGAAGCCGGCAAGCGTGCCGTCCTTGTGCTGGTAGACGCGACCCGGAAGGTCGGTGGTCACGCCGGTATACAGGGTACCGTTGCGGTGGGAGGCCATGATGTAGACCCAGGAACGGGGCATGAGGGCTCCTAAATATCTTTCATACCGATTGGACTGAGCGTGACTGGACCCCGGCCTCCGCCGGGGTGACAGCCAGGAGGCTCAGTACAACCTGCACTCTCGCGGGCCTTCGCAGGGTGACAGCCAGGAAGCTCTGCACACTTCCTATTCTCGCCTCTCTTCGCGACGAATGCAATCACATATTTCTGTCGTGCGCATCGCGATTGGAAGTCCTATATTCCCCGCATGAGTCGCAGGAAGAATGACAACAACGGATTGATCGACCGGTATGGGCTGTACATAGTCCTCGCGGTGGCGATCATTGCGCGCATCGCGTACCTCTACCAGTACCACGCGCTGCCGGACTGGCAACAACTCACAGTCGACCCCAACTACCACCACCACTGGGCGCAGGATATTGCGTCGGGGGACATTTTCGGCGATACCACGTATTTCAGGGCGCCGCTCTACGCCTGGTGCCTCGGCCTCCTCTACGCGATTGTCGGCGACTCGCTGTGGGGCGGGCGGCTGTTCGGGGTGCTGATCGGGCTGGCGAGTGTCGGGATGACGTATGTGTTCGCGCGGCGGCTGTTCGGGCCACAGGCGGGGCTTGGGACAACGCCAGAGGCTGAGGTAAAGTCGGGGGCGAGGGCGAAGACGGACCTTGGGGCGAAGGTTGGATTTGTGGCGGGGATGATCCACGCGGTGTTCTACATGGCGCTGTATTTCGAGCCGGAGCTCCTGGTTGACCCGCTCTACACCCTGCTTCTGCTGGTCGCGATGGACCGGTTCGTCGTCTGGTATAGATCAATGAGTGCGAAGGATGCACTCTGGTTTGCGGTCTGGCTCGGGGTGGCATCGATCACGCGGCCGAATGCACTCGTGATGCTCCCGGTCGTGCTGGCGATGCTTCTGGTGCGGTGGCGGGAGATGAGCACGGCAGTCGCTCAGGAGGCAATCGGTCACGGGGCGACCGGTCAAACGAGCGACGATGTGCCGATGATGGCCGGGATACGGCCGATGGTGAAGCAGGCGGGGATGGTGATTCTCGGGTTGGTGATCACGATCGGGCCGGTGACGGTGCGGAATATAATTATGGCCGGGGATGCGACGATGATCGCGAGTTCGGGGGGGATCAACCTGTATATCGGAAACAACCCGGAGGCGGACGGGGTGTCGGCGGTGCTCCCTCCCCCGCTCGGACCGAACTGGCGAATCGAGTCGACGGTGATGCTGGCGGAGAAGGATCTCGGGCGGGAGTTGACGCCGGGAGAGGTGTCCTCGTACTGGTCGGGGAAAGCGATCGACTGGATGATGGAGAATCCGGGGCGGTTTGTGTCGTTGTATGGGGAGAAGCTGAGCCTCTTTTTTGCAAATACGCTGATATCGAACAACCGGGAGCTTTATCAGTTCATCGAGCGGGTGCCGCTGCTGGATCTCAACCCGGTGCGGTTTGCGCCGGTGCTCGGGCTGGCGGTGATCGGGCTTCTCGCGGGGGCGTGGCGGAGTCGGCCGCTGCGGTGGCTGGTGGTGTTTGTGGTACTGTCGATCCTGTCGGGGGCGCTGTTTTTCTATGCGACGCGGTTCAGCCTGCCGTTGTGGCCGGTGTTTTTCGTGCTGGCGGGGTACGGAGTGGTGCGGGTGGCGGGGGTGTGGCGGGAGAGCACGAATCGGGGGATCGGGGTTGTGGCGGCGGGCGTGGTGGTCGCGGTGGTGTCGTACCTGATTGCTCCGCCGGAGGCGGAGGGGGTGTCGACACACGCGCTGATCGAGGCGGGGACCTACCACTACTCGACGGGGGATTACGAGCTGGCGGGGCGGTTTTTCCGCCAGGCGGCGCAGATCGACCCAACGTGGCCGGGGATCAACACGAACCTGGGGACGGTGCTTCTGCAGAAGCAGCAGATCGATTCGGGGATGGCGTACCTGAAGAAGGAGACGGAGGTGAATCCGTGGTATGCGAACGCCTGGACGAACCTGGCGTACGCGCACCTGATGCGGGGGAATCCGCAGGCGGCTCTCCCCTACGCCCAGGCGGCGGTCGAGCGGGAGCCGTATGCGTACGGGCCGAATATGGCGGTGATCGAGGCGCTGCAGGCGGACAGCACGGTGTCGCAGATGCTGTTCCTGGCGGAGGCGAAAGCGGCGGCGAAGCGGACGGGGAACGACGTGTTCCTGCTGACGGCGATCGGCGACTACCTGCTCAACCGGGAGCAGGCGTCGGCGGCGGGAGAGTTCTTCCGGATGGCGCTGGAGGCAGAGCCGCCGGCGATCGAGATGGATCACGAGGCGTTCCGTCACAAGCATCGGAACAGCCGCGAGAATGTCGACAATCAGCGGGCGATGGCGGCGATTCAGCTGTCGTATATCGAAGGGATGGCGGGCCGGGTGGGGCCGGCGATCGAGTATAGCCTGCGGGCGGTGGAGCTGGCGCCGGGGTTGCCGGAGGCGTATTTGAATTTGTATGGCGGGTATAAGGCGACGGGGCGGTTGGTGGCGGCGGATTCGGTTCTTCAGGAGGCGGCGGAGCGGTTTCCGGGGGATGCGAATGTGCGGGAGTTGATGCGGGGGAGGTAGGGGGGGCGGGGGGCGATGTCAAATCCCTCTGGGCGGCGGGGGTGAATTGGGAGCAGTCGAAGCGTTGATGTGCGGGTGAGATGAGGTGGAGGCAAAAGGGATTCGACCTACAGGCTTTTTGGGGGGAGGGTCAATCTGTGCGTTGGTGTTGAGTCAATGTCAGGACCGCGAGGGTCCTGACCTACAAGACTTTAGTCCCAGCCGAAAATAAGAAAACCCCGCGGAGCGCGGGGTTTTTAATTTGTGGAGCAAGGGGGAATCGAACCCCCGACCTCTTGAATGCCATTCAAGCGCTCTCCCAACTGAGCTACTGCCCCATGACCTGTAGGTTCGCCAGTATAACAGGGCTATCGGCGGCTGTCAACTGCAAATTGAGCGGGAATTTGGGGGGCTGGCGGTCCAATACAGGCTGGAAGGGAGGGGCCGGGAGAAGGTTACCGGAAACGTGGGGCCAGGAGGGGGTTAGTCGACCTCGCCGAGGTGGGCGGGGGCGGTATCCGGGATAGCAGGACGGGGGCGGTTCTGGCGGACGACGCAAAACGGCAGGGCCGCGATAGCGACCAGGAGCATGATCCAGGCGACGCGGTGGTAGGCGACCACGAAGAGCTGGGATTGGTCGGGGATTTCCGGGGCATAGGCGGAACGGAAGAAGGCAAAAAGGGCGGTGGCCAAGGCGATGCCGACGGAGGTGCCGATGTTGCGGGAGGTGCCGATGATGCTGGAGGCGCGGGCGCGTTCGGCGGTGGAGACGGAGCCCATGATGCTGGAGGAGTTGGGGGTGTTGAAGATGGCGACGCCGATGCCGACGACGACGAGGGCGGTGATGATGTAGGCGGCGGTGGAGTCGACCTGGATGCGGGTGAAGAGGTACAGGCCAAGCGCGGCGAGGGCCATGCCGAGGGTGGTGAGGAAGCGGAAGCCGATCTTGTCGGAGAGCCGTCCGGAGAGCGGGGCGAAAATGAACATGATGGCGGGAAGGATGACCAGGTAGAGGCCGATGGTACTGGGTTCGAGGTTCTTGATGTGGTGGAGGTAGAAGGGCATCAGGATGAGGGCGCCGGACATGGAAACGAAGATGAGGATGGCGGCGGTGATGGCGGTGGCAAACTGGCGATTGCGGAACATAGTGAGGCCGATGAGGTTTTTGCCGGGGCGGGATTCGAAGTGGAGGAAGGCGAGGAAGGCAAGGACGGCGACGGCGGCGGGAACGATCACCGGGAGGCTGGTGAGGGCGTGGTCGGCGAGCATGGAGAGAGCGAAGGTACCGGAACTGAGCGACAGGGCGATGGCGAGGCCGCCGGCGAGGTGCATGGGGGCGCGGAGATCGGGTTTGGGCAGGAGCCGGAAGTAGCGGGCGGCAAGCGCGATGCCGACGATCCCGATGGGGAGGTTGATGACGAAGATGGCCTGCCAGGGGAAGAACTGGAGGAGGAAGCCGCCGATCGGGGGGCCGGCCATGAGGCCGGCGGCGACCATCATGACCATCAGGCCGATGCCTCTCCCCCGTTGTTCGGCGGGAAAGACGGTGGCGACGAGGCCGGGGCCGACGGCCTGGAACATGGCGGAGCCGATGCCCTGGACGACGCGGGCGCCGATGAGCGGGTAGATCGCGGGGCTGAGGGCACAGGCGAGGGAGCCGACGACGAAGAAGATGTAGCCGAATTTGTAGGCGAATTCGTACCCTTTACGTTCGGTCCAAGCGCCGAAGATGAGCATGAGCGAGATGACGGTGAGGGTGTAGGCGAGGACGACCCAGGCGACGAGGTCGATATCGGCGCCGAGGTCGGCGGCGATGGAGGGCAGGGCGACGTTGAGAATGGAGCCGTCGAGGGTGGCCATGAAGGTTCCGACGGCGCCGACGAGGAAAAATCTGTAGCGATTGGCCTGAATGAGCGCCTGATCCACCGATTGCTCCACCGCAGGTATAAGTTGTTGTCCTAAAAAAGATTGACAAATAGTACGGGCAACCATATGCTTCCGGTTGGGTATAGTCAACAGGTTTTTTGCACCAACCGATTAAACAGGTGTCGACTTTGTACGTCAATTCGGTAGAACGAAACTTCGGGGGTTATGAATAAGTCGATCCCGGAGTTGGTGGACAGCTTCGTACGAGGAGACAACGCCGCATTTGCTGAACTTGTCCGCCGGTTTCAGCGGAAGGTGTATTCTCTGGCGTACCAGGTGCTCGGAAACCATCTGGACGCCGATGAAGTTGTCCAGGAGACGTTCGTACGGATATATAAGCGACGGAAGGAGCTGGCCGATGTAAAGTACTTCTCGACGTTCCTCCTGCGGATCGCGTCGAACTACGCCATCGACGTGTTGCGCAAGCAGAAGGGTCACAGCCAGATAAATGAGGACGCCTCATCCTTACCGGGGGATGTCCAGATTGATCTGGCGCGGCGGGTCCCGACGCCGAGTGAGGACTACGAGAATAAGTACCTGTTGGAGGAGATCAAGCGGGCGCTAAAGGAACTTCCTCCGAAACAGCAGCTAACCGCCATACTGCACGACATCGAGGGGTACACGAAGGCGGAGATAGCCGTGATTTTCGGGTGTCCCGAAGCGACGGTCCGGTCCAACCTCCACATCGCCCGAGCCAAACTTAAGAAAATTCTCAAGAAACGACTGCTGAAAGGGGAGTAAGATGACGTGCCCGGAAGTCGTTTCGCGCCTTGATGAGCTGGCCGACGGCGAGTTGTCGCCGCAGGTAGCGCTTGAGGTGCGCAACCACATAGACCGCTGCGAGGCCTGTCGCCGGGAGTACGAGTTGACCCGCCGCATCAAGGAAGTGCTGGCCGGGGCTTCGACGCCCGATCCGGGGCAGGAGCGGTTCAGAGAGACGGAGAG
>JBGSIV010000112.1:0-6123 GCA_041742355.1 Candidatus Zixiibacteriota bacterium | reverse complement strand
GCGCCGGGCTCTTCCAGCTTGACCTGATACCGTCGGCCCTGCTCCAGGCGGCCGACACCCGCTACGACATCACGATCACCCGGAGCGATGGCGTGATTCTGCGGCAGCGGATCGCGGTCCCGGCGCAGGATGTCTGGCAACTTGCCTGGTAAAGAACGAATGTAACCATGTTATCGTGAAAGGAGTCAGTATGCCTCTGCTTGAACTTGTCGGATCGGTGGCGATGATTGTCGCCGGTTGGATCGCCAATAAGTATGTCGTGCCGTTTCTGCACGTGGGCCGTCGGCAGCGCTACGCGGAGTTGATCGCGACTCTGGCCGATGAAATCACCGATGAACTCCAGGAACTGTATCCCGAACGGGGGTGGCTGGAGCACCTCGATGAAGCGGTGGACAAGCTCATTTCGATCCTCGGGATCGACGCGGATATCGCCCGTCGGGCCATCCGCGCCGCCGCCGCCCGCAAACGCCCGGCGGTGGCGACAGCAGCGAAGTAGGCCATTCGTCGCTACTGAGCAGGGTAGCCGGCAAGGCTGCCCTGCAGAAACCTGAAAGCACATGTGCCACCCCGAGGGGGGCGACCGTAAGCGGTTGATAGTCAATCGTATAGTACGGATCTGGATCCGAATGTCTCGAGTGGCCTGACGGCGCTCGTCAGTTCCACGACTTGGGTGGTCTCAATTCGGACTCGGCGAAAGCACGAGAAAGAGGAACACTAATCTAAATTATTGGTTAGGAATGGCATTGACTCAAGATCAATGATACTGTATATAGTATCATCAGTGTGAAGCTTGGGGCGGCTTGTGACGATAAGGGAAGTAGCTTGACTGACTGCAACCGGCTCCGATCTGAGTTGAATGAAATGCTTCGAAAGGCGCCTCCAGAGATGGAGTTGCGGCCAATCGAAAAATGGATGGAGCAGAATTTGGGTGTGACGCGTCTCCCGCTAAAGGGGGGGTCGCAGGTCACTTACTACCATGACGCCCTTACAATGGTTGGAAGTGGATTGGGTCACTTCAGTGTGCATATCATCCACGGAAAGGCCCGTGACCATAGACACATTCGGAGGAGAGACTTCAGGCACTTCCTTCACAAGAGATTGATGGAGATCATTGCTATTCTCGAAGACCAAGGGAGATGAGAGTGAAGAAGAATCTTGAGTATTTCTTGAAGCTGAAGTTTGACGTCATTCTTCGGCAAATAGATGACGAGGATGGCACCTTCTTCCAGGCGACGATTCAGGAACTTGATTCCCGCGCCTTCTACGGAAGTGGGAACACCCCTCAAGAAGCGCTTGATAGCCTGAATGAAACGAAAGCAGGTCTGTTTGCCTATTACCTTGAGAACGGGTATCCAATTCCGGAGCCCGCGCCTATCGAGGAACAGCCAAGCGGTCGATTCGTGTTACGCGTATCTCCTTCCTTGCATAGCCGCTTGATCAGTCTCGCGCGGAAGCAGGGCCAGAGCTTGAACGGCTATGTCAGCAGTATCCTCGATCAGTACGCAACTGCTCAGGATATTGTCGCTGCTGTGGCTCAGGAGATCAGCCAGATGCGCCTGCCTGAAGTTCAGTCAATATGGCCAAAGACAGCTTGGGAAGGCGTGGAAGGTGAAAGTGGAGCGGGCAAGACCCACGACGACGAAATCACTCCTAATCAGCATAGGATAGCGGTATAATGCCAACTCTTGAAGAGATCCAAAAACAGATTCCGGCGAAGCGGTATAATGAGCTGCTTGATCTGGTGGAACTGCGCGATCTGTATCTTAATGGGCTGAAAACATCTCTCCGCAATCGCAAGATTCACCAGAATACACGGTTCCAGTATCGCGAGACTAGCGATGTCGTCGAATTCTCGGAGACCGCTGTCCGAATTGAGGCTCGGTATGAGCTGGCCGCAGTGTCGGGCAGATCTCGCGTCTTCGACATCAAGGCATCCTATGTAGCCGAGTTCTCCTTGCGTGAACCAATTCCTAAGGAGTTCTTTGAACTTTACAAGGTCTATAATCTGCCACTACAGACATTTCCGTTCCTGCGTGAACTGGTGAACAACTTGATCACAAGAATGGGCTTGCCGCCATTGATCCTCCCTCTGCGTAAGCATTTGATCGGAGCTGACCATTAAGGGGCGCGCATCTGCGCTGCAACGAGCGACAACGAGTGCAAAATGAGCCATCGCCCCCTGCCTTTCTGAGACCTTCTCTTGCGCGATCGCCGCTCTATCCTTAACTTCTGTCTAACGATGCGCTTTCCCTGAGAATGCATGATGAGCAACAACTCCTCCCACTCCAACACCCCCCCCCAACGCAAGCCCTCATGGCTCCGCGTCACCGGCTTCTCCGGCCGTGGCTACGAACAGGTCAACCGCCTGCTCCGCCACTACGGCCTCAACACCGTCTGCCATGCCGCCAACTGCCCCAACCGAGGCGAATGCTTCAACCGGGGCACCGCCACCTTTCTCATCATGGGCCCGAAGTGCACCCGCAACTGCCGCTTCTGCGACATCGAGCCCGGACGCCCCGCGCCCCTCGACCCCACCGAACCGCAACGCGTCGCCTCCGCCTCGAAAGAACTGAACCTCCGCCACGTTGTCGTCACCTCCGTGACCCGCGACGACCTCCCCGACGGCGGCGTCCGCCACTTCGCCGCAACCGTCGCCGCGCTGCGGCAGGAACTCCCCGAAGCCTCCGTCGAAATCCTCACCCCCGACTTCCGGGGCGTACCCGAGGCAGTCGACATCGTCGTCGCCGCCCGCCCCGATGTCTTCAACCATAACGTCGAGACCGTCCCTCGCCTATACCCCACCGTCCGCCCGGGAGCCGACTACCGCCGTTCCCTCGACTTGCTCCGGGCTGTCGGCGATCGATCAGATATCGTCACCAAATCCGGCCTCATGGTCGGCGTGGGGGAGACCCGCGACGAACTCCTGCCGGTGTTCAAAGATCTCGCCGATGCCGGTGTGCGCGTTCTGACCATCGGTCAGTATCTGGCACCCTCGAAAGAACACCTGCCCGTGGTGAGGTACTGGCACCCCGATGAGTTTTCCGATTTGAAACGCGCCGCCGAGGCGGCCGGTATCGCCACCGTCGTCTCCGCGCCGCTCGTCCGTTCTTCCTACAAGGCCGACGTCTTCCGCGGTTAGCCGCCCCGTGTCCGGCAGACCAAATTTCATACATTAGCTGATTCGCCGATGCGCGATCCGCTCACAATTCCGATACAGGGAATATACTTCTGTACCTCCAGAGAGGGCTGTTCATGGTCGGTAAAACGGTAACGAACATTCTCGTCGTCGATGACGAGCAGCGTATCTGCAGCATCATCAAGGAATCCCTCGCCGCGGCCGATTTCAACGTCGTCACGTTTGACGATCCGGTCGCCGCCCTGGCTCACCTCGACGACCACCCGGTCGACCTCGTCCTCACCGACCTCATGATGGGCAGCTTCTCCGGCGTCCAGCTCCTCGAGGCCACCCTCGCCCGCCACAGCGACGCCATCGTCATTCTCATGACCGCCCACCCGACCGTCCAGGCCGCGATCACCGTCCTCAAAAAAGGCGCCTACGACTTCCTCGTGAAACCGTTCAAGCTCGAACTGCTCAAGTCAACCATCGAGCGCGCCCTGCACCACCAGCGCCTCATGCGCGAAAACGTCCGCCTCCGCGGTCAGGTCGAGTTCCTCAAAGTCGCCAACGCCCAGAACGCCAAGATCGACATCGACCGCTACCTCCGCCTCGTCATCGAGTCCTGCAAAAAAGAACTCGGCGCCATGGCCGTCGGAATCATCGAAGTCGAACCGCGCTCCGGCAAAATGGTCCGCCGCCTCTGCGTCGTCGATGACCCCCTCATGGAATCCGCCGTCCTCGACACCGTCGTCCTCGACAAATTCGCCGACACCGACCGCGTCGACCCCATCATCGAGGCCCGCCGAACCCAGACCGAATCCGGCCGCGAAGTCCGCCTCTCGATCCTCCAGCCGATCCACGTCCGCCACCGCCTCCACGGCGTAATCAACGCCCTCGTTGTCTCGAAATTCGGACGCGTCACCCCCGGCCAGCTCGATGTCCTCTCCATCCTCACCAACTCCGCCGCCTCCGCCATGGCCAACGACCAGCTCTACCGCGACCTCCGCCGCTCATACCTCCAGGCCATCCGCGGACTGGCCAACTCCATCGAAGCCCGCGACACCTACACCGCCGGCCACACCGACCGCGTCAGCCGCCTCGCCGAGCTCATCGCCCGCCGCCTCGGCTGGAACGAATCACGCATCTTCGACCTCCACATGGGCTGCACCCTCCACGACATCGGCAAAATCGGCGTCCCCGACAGCATCCTCAACAAGCCCACCGCCCTCACCGAAGACGAACGCCTCCGCATGCGCAGCCACCCCGAGGTCGGCCTCCGCATCATCCGCGGCATCGACCTCTTCAAACCGGCCATCCCCTACATCAAGGCCCACCACGAATGGTTCGACGGTACCGGCTACCCCAAAGGACTCCGCGGCGAAGAAATCCCCGTCGAGGGACGCCTCCTCGCCGTCGCCGACACCTTCGACGCCATACTCTCCGATCGCCCCTACCGCAACGGCAACACCCTCGCCATCGCCATCAGCGAACTCATTAAGTACCGAGGCCGCCAGTTCGACCCGGAGATCGTCGACGTCTTCCTCGCCATCTTGCGCGAAGGACTCGTGGATTTGAAGGAAATGTACGGCCGCGACGAGGATACGACCTGCCTGGCCGAAATCAGTTTGACCGAAACGGCATCGGTGTAAACGAGAGCACGAGAATCACGACCGCTACGATCCCCATCACCAGCGCCGTCCGCGACGGCCGCTGATCATCGTCCAGCGTCGGCGGATGCGCCACCCCGAAAATCATCCCGAGCCCCGCAAACACCCACCACATGTACGACCGGAACCCGAGCACGATCAGGCCCACCATCGCCGCTATCGCCAGCCCGTGCTGGTAGCGCCGGAAGAGACCGTAGAGGATATGCCCGCCATCGAGCTGGCCGATCGGCAGCAGGTTGATTGCCGTTACCAGTAGCCCCACCCACCCCGCCAGCGCGAATTCCGAAAGTCGGTAGTAGTACCCCTCCGGAGCGGCCCCCACCAGGAAGTGCGTGGCGACCCGCATCAGGATCGACTCCCCCTCCATCGCCCACGCCATCTCCTTCACCGTGAAGGCGATAGCCGGATAGTACCCCGTCTGCGTCAGCCCGTACAGCAGGAAAAACAGCGCCACGATCCACCCCGCGATCGGTCCAGCCGCCCCCACCTCGATCAGATCCCGCCGGTTCCGGAACGGCGACTTCGACTTGATCACCGCGCCGAAACTCCCGATGATATTGGGCGCGGGAATGAAGTACGGCCACGACGTCACTATGCTCCGCCGACGACTCGCCACGAAGTGCCCCATCTCGTGCACCAGCAGTATCGACACCATCGCCAGCGTGAACCGGATATTCGCCCCCTGCGCCAGATCGGCCCGCGCCAGCTGCCAGGTCGCCGCCATCAGATTGAAAAACGTCCCGAGCGCCGACGATTCCGGCACCATCGCCGCCGCCACCGGCAGATTGGCCAGGAACACCGGCACGATATAAATCGACACCAGCGTCGCCAAAAACAGGATGACATTCAGCCGGGGAATCCGCAGGCGCGGCTTCGGGTCGATCACCAGCAGGAGGTTCTCCCCCTGCGACAGGGAGTAGGTGTAACCGGCCGTCTCCAGCCGGTCCTTCAAAAGCGCCTTGGATTTCTCCGGCGCGTAGCGCCAGGAGAGGCTCAACACGAGATCCCGCCCCTGCCGGTAAACCGCATCGACCTCGTAAAGGTCGGACACCAGGAGGGAGACGGTCTCGATCTGTCGCTCTGTCGGATGGCCGGACATATACCCCATTATACGGCCCCCCGGTGCCCCTACCCACAAAAAAAGGAAGCGAGGCGTAAGCCTCGCTTCCTCTATGGACAAGCCCTTCTAAGCGATCTTAGAAGATGAACTCACCCAGCGGGCACGGACCGCAGTCAAAGTAGTAGGCAATGAGGTAGTTGACATCGAGCATGTCGATGGCATCATCCGCATTGACATCGGACAGGTGCTGGAACGGAACCGCTCCATTACCGCCGTTG
>JBGSIV010000111.1:0-8502 GCA_041742355.1 Candidatus Zixiibacteriota bacterium | reverse complement strand
CGCCGGCCCCGTCGTCGTCAAAGCCCAGGTCCTTGTCGGCGGACGAGGCAAAGCCGGCGGCATCAAACTCGCCGACACACCAGAATCCGCCCGCGCCGCCGCCGAACAGCTCCTCAAACTCGTCATCAAAGGCTACCCGGTCGATGCCCTCCTCGTCGAACCAAAACTCGCCATCAAACGCGAGTTCTACCTCGGCGTCACCATCGACCGCGCCAACTACACCATCGTCGTCATCGCCTCCGGCGAGGGCGGCGTCGACATCGAGGAAACCGCCGCCAAACACCCCGAAAAGATCATCAAGAAACACCTCCGCATCGACCAGGATCTCTTCGGCTTCGACGGCATCGCGATCGCCAAAGCCATCGGCATCCCCTCCGACCTCCTCAAAGACGGCGGCCCGATCATCGTCAAACTCTACAACATGTTCCGCCGTTTCGAGGCCAAGCTCGTCGAAATCAATCCGCTCGTACTCACCGCCGACAACAAGCTCGTCGCCGCCGACGCCCGCGTCTCGCTCGACGACGACGCCGTCTTCCGCCACCCCGAGCTCAAAGACTTCGACATCGAGAACCGCCACGAGGAAGGGGAGATGACCCCCCGCGAAAAACAGGCTAAAGACTGGGAAATCCCCTACCTCGACCTCGATGGCGACATCGGCATGTTCCCCGGCGGCGCCGGCTTCGGCATCATGGGCAACGACTTCATCCACTACTACGGCGGCCGCCCGGCCAACTTCATGGATTCCGGCGGCGGCCCCACTCCCGAACGCCTCGCCAAAATGCTCGTGCTCCTCGATGAAAACCCGAACGTGAAAGCGATCTTCGGCGCGCGTTTCGGCGGCATCAGCCGCTGCGACGATTTCGCCAAGGGCGTGATCAAATTCCTCCGCGAGCACGGCCTCTCCAAACCAATGGTTATGCGCATGACCGGCAACATGTGGGAGGAAGGCGTCCGACTCTTCGCCGAGGCCAAGAAAGAATCCCCCGACCTCTTCCAGCGCATCGAGGCCCACGGCATCGAAACCCCCATCGAAGAAATCTCCAAACGCGCCGTCGCCCTCGCCCAGGAAGCCCGCAGTGAGAGGTAGGGGAGAGGGAGGAGAGAAGTAATGAAAGCGCTAAGGATAGAAGTAATGAAGGCGCGAAAGGTACAAAGCAACCACACAGATACTGTCATTCCGGCGAAAGCCGGAATCCAGTCCTCGTCTTCTGTAGGTCAGGACCCTTGCGGTCCTGACATTGACTCAACGCAAACGCCTGAACACTGTCATTGCGAGCGCAGCGAAGCAATCTCTCCTCGGTGGCCCACCATTTGTGGTGCGTTCCGTAGGTCGGGTTCCGAGCCGCTTCGCGGCGAGAAACCCGACTTGTCCACTGCACTCCGACCTGACCCGAATACCCCGAAAGGATCCCCCTATGGCCATCCTCGTCGATAAAAACTCCCGCGTCCTCGTCCAGGGCATTACCGGCGGCGCCGGCCAATTCCACGCCGAGCGCATGATCGCCTACGGCACCAACATCGTCGGCGGCGTCACCCCCGGCAAAGCCGGCCAGACCGTCTGCGGACGCCCCGTCTTCGACACCGTCGCCGAATGCGTCGACGCAACCGGCGCCGATGTCTCCGTCATCTTCCTCCCGGCCCGCTTCGTCAAAGAGGCCGCGATCGAGGCGATCCGCGCCGGCATTCGCTTCCTCGTCGTGATCCCCGAGCACATCCCTATCCACGACATGCTCCACGTCCGCCGCGAGGCCGTCGAGCACGGCTGCACGGTCATCGGCGGCAACACCGCCGGCATCATTACTCCCGGCCAGGCCAACCTCGGCATCATGCCCGACATCGCCTTCACGCCCGGCCGAGTCGGCACCGTCTCCCGCTCCGGCTCGATCACCTATTACGTCGCCGACACCCTGAGCCGCACCGGCTACGGCCAGACGACCTGTGTCGGCCTCGGCGGCGATCCGGTCCTCGGCTCGACCTTCGACGAGATCCTGCTCAAGTTCGAGGAGGATCCCGCGACTAAAGCTGTGGTGATGTGCGGCGAGATCGGTGGCGTGTATGAAGAGCGCGCTGCGAAGGTGATCCCTCAGATGCGCAAACCTGTCCTGGTGATGATCGGCGGTGTCTTTGCGCCTCCCGGTAAGAGAATGGGCCACGCCGGCGCGATCGTGGAAGGGACTATGGGGACGGCGAAAGACAAGCTCGATCTCCTCGCCTCGCATGGCGCCCATCCCTGCAAGACATTTAGCGAGATCCCCGAGGTGCTGAAGCGGCTGGGGGTGTAGCTTTCTGTAGAGATAGTGTGCTACGTGTGGGCTTCACAGTCACGGAAACTAATTTGGAGGGGAGGTAAATATACCCGACTATTTGTTTGAGCAGCACGGTTGGCGCCTAAGGGAAAAGTATGTTGACTATTTTAGGCTTGCCGACCAATTGACCGCCCTTTCCGATCTCTACATCGGCGCTCTGGCAAGTAACCCGCCGGCTTATAGCGCCTTGTCGCTCTATCACTACATCCTCATGTTCAATTTTTACAAGGCTACTTCCACATTTGTTTCGATTCAGCTATTGGCGGACCGGGGACATACCGGAGATGCAAAGGCATTACTACGTAAGCTCATCGACTTGCTCATAAACGTGGCATACTTGTCGCAAGATCGCGAAGTCAGGCAGTGGCAATATTGGCACTACTACGCGCGAGCAGTAGAGAAGAGCTTCAATGTTGTGGCTAAGAACCCTAATGAATACTCAGAGATGATAGGACAGGCGATCCAAGAACATCGAGACAGTGTCGCTCGCGCCATGGAAGACTATCGTGCGTACTGGAACCGAGACGAAACCGAGGAGATACAGAGAGACTTCCGTAGGTCTTGGTCAGGAACAGGACCGGCCGAGATGGCGAAACAGTGCGGTATGGGTTGGGCCTACTTCCACCCGTACATAACCTGTTCCTCATCCCTTCATGCTTCTATTGAAGACATAACCTCTTACTACAACTTTGAAAAGGGGGCCTTTGGCCTTCACTTCGATCATGACGACATTCCTTTCGTGCTGCTGGAAAGTTGTCGCAGCTATTGGTATCTGTGTGTTGTTATAGCTGACGTGTTTGAGCTTGCGTATTGGCGCTCTCTTCGCTCGCTCTGGCAACAATGGTGCAAACTCGATGAGGAAATTGGAATGGAGGAATAACTCGTTCGTGTCTACGGGCATATATCCAGACAGGACGATATGAGAGGCGCTATGTGCGAAGCAGTAACAGTGACTTACGAAGACTCGCCCATCCACGTACTCAGCAGTGGCGGAGCAACTCACGAGTACAGATTGCAAATGCCTGGCGGTATATCCGCGATCGAAACTTTTCCTGCTACCAGTAACACGGGCCGCTACGTTCTCACTTTGTCGAAGCCGGTTGCGTTCCCGGGCGTTGTGCTATCAGTACGTGACGAACTTTTGGCCTTTCTGCGGGAACTGAGTGTAGTTTGGCCCTTTTCGGGGGCATCACGTCTGACGCTACACAATGGCACTATATCGTATGCTCCCCGCTATACGACAAATGCGGATGAGGTCTTATCCCGGCTGTTGGCACGACAAGGCGCCACCAGGTTCAGCCAGACGATCAATCTCCAGTATACAGTCGCAGGAGCTTACAACCAGTTTCCTCTCTGTCTGGCTTATCCGCTGGTCATTGCTGTGAGGGGGGATGTCTTTCTGCGTCTTATGTTGGACTACTATAGCCAAGCAATTTCTGACGTGCGGTCATGGTATGTTCACCTCTACAAGATCAGGGATACACTTGAACACGCAGCCAAAAAGCTTGGGCGGCCGGGGTTTCGCTTTGGCATATCGAGAGCACGTTGGAGTCGGTTCGGGCACTTGCTCAATGACGAGTATGATCTTCGCCACGCACCCGCAGTAGCGGATTCGATTCCTTCCATCAGCCTTACTGATCGAGACCAAGTGTTCGAGATCGGTCGCCAAATGGTTACTGCCTATATGGATTCTCTCAGCATCCCACACGCATGACTGAACACGCAAAGAACAGGTAACCCACAGCTTGCTGTGGGATCCACCAATACATCTGCGTCGGTTGGCCACCACATGCGGGAGGAACAAAACATGAAACGAACCATCGACCGCAATGCCCTTGAAAAAGAGCCCTACCTGCTCTGGAACGCCTTCATCGACATTCTTGCCATGGAGAGCTACGAGGATTTCTCCCCAATCCAGCGCCCGGTGCACCTGGTCTTCTGGTACGACTCGGAGGTGCAAAACGGCGGCCACGGTCAGTACTTTGAGAACTGCGGCCTCGACCGCCTCGACGAGACCGTACGCGCACTAACTGACCTCGGCCTGCCCTGCCAGGCGAGGCTTCTGTCGCGCGCCACCGCTATCCTAAAGCGGCTAAAGCCCGGCCAAGAATGGGATGATGTCTTGGAGGACAGCCTCATTGCAGAGCTGGATAATGCCTACTATCAATGCAGGCCGACTGTCCCAGAGGCCCTTGAGCGCCACCTCGCTGAACACACCGCCGAATACATAATCATCACATGAACTACGCGTCTCTTCCCCGAGTAGGTCGAAACCCCTGTGGTTTCGACCCCTCAAGGTCGCGCCCCGCGACCTAATCTCACTCTCAGAAAACTTGCCGGTGAGTAGACGCCCTGATCTACTCGGAAACGACTCCCCCCACATCCTCCTTGACAACCTCGATGAAGACATCTATGATTCCCGCAACACGATCTTCATTCATCGCAACAAGGAGAATACCATGCACCGCCTGCACGTAGTGCTATTCACCGCGGCTGTCGCCCTGCTCGCGCTCGGCTGTGGCGACGACGACGAAACGGCCACCGGCCCGACCACCACAGCGTTTGCCTCCGGCGCGTTTTACCTGAACCCGAATATCGGTTGCGTCGATTTCATAATCAACGGCGCCCAAATCATCGATTCCGCCCACGTCGGCGACTCTCTGGTAGCCTGGCTCAACGGGCTCCACGCCGATGGCTTCCCTCCCAACAGCCGCTGGAGAATGGACTACTGGGAGAATTACTCCGATACTTCGACCCTCATGTACCGGTCAGGCGATACCGCTCAGGTCACTCTCTGGGGCGACGGCCGCTCCAGCACCGCCCGCTTTGTCGTTCTGCATCACATGGAAGAAATGCTGCCGGCGGTGTACCCCATTGACACGACTATCGCCGCCGATGCTCCCGTTCCCGATCTCTGGTGGAATCACAACGACTACGCCGACTACTACAGCGTCTGCATGGACGTCGGCGCACGGACGGACTCTGATGGCGTTAACGTGAGCGGCACCTACTACGCCGTCACAACCGACACGGTCTTCAGCATCCCCGAGAGATTTGCCGATCACCTGACGTCGATATATGTTTCCGTCTGGCCCGGTACCGGCCCCCTTCCCGGAAGCGGCGTGTCCAACTGGAGCGGCAACTTCTGCAGCGGTCGGGTCTGTGGCTTCGGTGCTCCGCGCGGCACCAGCATCACGCGAAGCGACCCAATTCGCTCGGCCGCCTCACCGACTCTACGAGTCACGGCCGAGGACTTCGATCCTCGCCCCGGCTTCCTTGAATGGGCCGCCCAGCAGGATCAAGCCCGGCAGTAGCGCTGTCCCGAACGGTTCTTTCAACCGGGCCGCCCGCATGGGCGACCCGGCCCCACTGGCCCGTTGCCCGGTGCCCCAACGCTTGCGTTGGGAGAAGATTCGCACATCGTACCCGAGTTAACAGGCGGGTCGTCCACAGCTTGCTGTGGGATCCCTCTGGCAATAATTCCCCCCTGCAAAATCACTAGCGAACCGATGGAGATTGTCACGACCCCCCGGTAAGACCTAATGTCGGCTTTTCTCTTGCCCCCTTACTCCACTCGAAGTTATCTTCCATCCCAAGGAGATCCCCATGGCCTTCACCGAAGACGAACTCGCTGCTCACACGCGCCTCATGTCCGCCTTCATCGAGCGCCGCCGCCCGCCCGAACATATCCGCCCAAAACTCGACTTCGCCTTCCGTATCACCGGCCAAAGCATCGAAATCTACACCATCCGCCCCAAATGGGACGATCCCTCCCGCACCATGTACTCGTCCATCGCCAAGACTACTTATGTCCGGACGACAAACGTGTGGAGAGTCTTCTGGATGATGAGCGATCTCAAGTGGCACGGCTACGAGCCTCAGCCGGAGGTCCCAAGCCTCCTCGGATTCATCAAACTGGTCGACGAAGATATGTACAGCTGTTTTTGGGGCTGATCTTTGACCATACAGTGGAGAACAGCTATGCCCGCCAAAATCTACCTCCAAAACATCGTCGACGGTATGGACATGCAGTCCGACGAAGTCCACATGTTCCTGGACATCACTACCGGCGAGGTTGTCCACGTCGCCCAGGAAACCCTCGATGATATTGAAGCCGAGGACCCCTCCGCCGAAGGCGACTCTGCCGACGGGGGAGAGGCGGCCCCGCCCAACCCTTTGCGACCACAGCCCGACTGGTATCTCGATGAACTGAAACTCACCCGCGGCGTCGTCGCCAACGAAGGCGCCCGTTACCTCGCGCTACCCGATCGCTTCGATATCCACGAATACAACATCATGGAAAGCTTCGCCAACTCTCTCGGCAATACCGATGCTGCCGACCGCCTGCTCAGCGCACTCCGCGGCAGCGGGGCCTTTCGTCGCTTCAAGAACACCCTCTACTACCTCGGCATCGAGAAACAGTGGTTCGACTACAAACGAGAGGCCTTCGAGGAAATCGCCATCGCTTGGTGTGAAGATCACAACCTCGAATTCACCCGCGACAGACCACCCTTCGACCCGCCGAACTAGTAGTTTTCCTGAGGTGAACTCCGAGCAGGTCAACCCGAGTAGGCGGGTCGCCCACAGCTTGCTGTGGGATCCCTGAATACGAGCCCGGCAGCTCGAACCCCCTGCTCTCTTCCCGAGTAGGTCGAAACCCCTGTGGTTTCGACCCCTCAAGGTCGCGCCCCGCGACCTACTTCCCCCTATCAATTTCACTAGCGAACCGATGGAGATTGTCACAACCCCCCGGTAAGTAGAGGAACTAGTCTAGCCGGAGAGGAGTCTCCATCATGGTAACCGAAGCCCTACTGCCGGCCAACCGGCGTAACGCCCAGAACATCCCCCCGGGGGACCACGGAAAAGGAATCATCGGTCGGGTTCTCGGAGTAGGCCGGGTTCCTGGAGTAGGCCGGGTTCTCGGAGTAGGTCGGGTTCCGAGGAGCGCCAGCTCCGAGAAACCCGACTTGCAGGAAACCCGTACCGCCGTAGGTCGGGTTCCGAGGAGCGCAAGCTCCGAGAAACCCGACATGACCTTCGAACCAAAACCGACCAAACGAACCCAAACCCGAAAGAGGGAAGTGAACGGGGACGTAGGTCAGGCTCCTTGGAGCCTGACACCGAAGAGCCGGACACCAGAGGTCCAGACACCGGAGAGGAGGAACCAACATGCGTCGCAGGAATTTACCAAACGAACCCAATTCCCCCTCCTGTCACCCCGGCGGAGGCCGGGGGCCAGTCACGCCAGGCCCTACCGTATGCGAAATTGTCAAACGAACCCAAAACCGTTGCATAGGGAAAACGCACCAAACGAACCCAATTGCCTGTGGTGTCAGGCGACCCCGCCTGACACCTCCGCCCCCCACTTTCCCCTTGCCCACCCGCCCCCTCTTCCCGACATTCCCCCCCATGAGTCTTCCCGAACTCCTCGCCATCGCCCTCGCCCTCGCCATGGACGCCTTCGCCGTGGCCGTCGTCAGCGGCCTCACCCTTAACCCCATGACCGGCCGCCACATCTTCCGCCTCGCCTTCCACTTCGGCCTCTTCCAGGCCCTCATGCCCACCATCGGCTGGTTCGTCGGCACCGCCATCTACGACCACATCGCCTCCGTCGATCACTGGATCGCCCTCGCCCTTCTGGTCGGCGTCGGCAGCCGCATGATCTGGGGAGCTATCTTTGAGCGGGAAGGGGAGAGGCCGCCCCATGACCCGACCACCGGATGGTCGCTGGTCATCCTCTCGGTCGCGACCAGCATCGATGCTCTCGCGGTCGGCCTCTCGCTCGCCATGATCGGCTCGACCATCGCCGGCCCCGCGCTGATCATCGGCCTCGTCGCCGGCGCCCTCACCATCGTCGGCATGGCCCTCGGCCGGCGTATCGGAACGCTCTGGGGCAAACGCGTCGAAATCGTCGGCGGCCTCATCCTCATCGCCATCGGCGTCAAGATCGTCATCGAACACCTCTCGGCCTGACACCCCAGCCGAAAGCCCCCCAAATTGAAAAGGCGAGGCTGTCAGCCTCGCCTTTCCTATGGATCCAACTTCTCTCTTCTCCTAGAAGATGAACTCACCCAGCGGGCACGGACCGCAGTCAAAGTAGTAGGCAATGAGGTAGTTGACATCGAGCATGTCGATGGCATCATCCGCATTGACATCGGACAGGTGCTGGAACGGAACCGCTCCATTACCGCCGTTG
>JBGSIV010000110.1:0-3621 GCA_041742355.1 Candidatus Zixiibacteriota bacterium | reverse complement strand
CCCTTGAACCTGGTCGTCGGCCTGGCCAGGTTGCTGCTCCTGAATTGTGTCCTTCCGATCGGGACATGGACTTCTTGTTGTTGAAAACAAGATCCGACACCCCAGCCCGATGTCTGAGGGCAAGGACTACGGTTCGTTGATGTCTTGGTCGGTCTGCTCGCTTCTCGACATGGTCCCAGTTCAAGGGTAACGAGAGGCTCTACGCGGGTCCTCTGGAATGGACTCGTGACGCGTACCGTAACTCTCGGCTGGGTCACGCGTTGGGGCCAGTACCATAGGAACCGAGATCCGTTGGACCACGGCAGGAGACGCTGGTCCGCAGCGGTGAGGTGGCTGACTACGCCGAACTGGCCCGGCCGGGGTTGGTCACGCGGGCGCGGATGACGCAAATCATGGGCCCGCTCCACTTGGCCCCCGACATTCAGGAGCAGATTCTGTTTCTGCCGGGTGCTGAGAAAGGCCTGGTTGCCGTCACCGAACGCAGCCTGCGGCCGATCGTGGCGGAGCTGGATTGGCGGGCGCAGCGGCGGATGTGGGCTCCGTTGCAGCAGAAATGGACGTCTGATCTACCTCGCCTCTGACGGCTTTTCAGCGCTTTGAATTACGAGATGGCGATCTCGGACTTGCTTGGCGGGGAAGTCAGGCAAAAGGCGGAATGATTGGTTGGATGCCGGAAAGGGAACGATTCCTGACAAGGAATGACGTTCACTGCATTCAGGGGTTTGTAGTCCTGGGTAGTTCGACGGGGGTATGAGTGACAAGGCGTCGGGAGCGGGCAGAACATAGCGTCCTATTGTTCATCACTCCGCGACGACGCGATAGCATTAGGCTTGTGAGCAACCTCTCGTAGCTCATAAAAAGCGCTCGATGTTGCTCTTTGTGATGCAGACAACGGCGCGATGAAGTCGCATAACCTACGAGGAGCGACGCGGACCGAAAGGCCCGCGGGCCACGAAGATCAGACAGCTGTGAACGATACAATCTGAGTCAGCACCGCTATTTCTTCTTTGTCTCGCGGAAAAGAGGCGACTTAACGAGGGTGAAGAGCACGATTTCTTCGCCGGTTACGGTGCTGATATCGTGGTGCAGGCTCTGCACCCTGACGCCGGTGATCTCCTGGACCATCGCTTCCATGATCGGCCGCGCCGTTTCCATCAACTGGATTCTCACTTGCTTCAGGAGATCCCGTCCCTTCTCGGCTTGGAGCGTCTTGACCAGATGCTGTTCAGCCGCGGTCAGAACCTGTGCCTACTAAAAACTCCGTCCGCGTTGTCCTGTAAGGACTTACGTGCTTTGGGAAAACCGGCGACTTGCGTCAGGATAACGGATTATTCAGTCCAGGGAAGATCCCAAGCTGGGGACTCTGCGCCGACCGTGAAGAGACTGCCCTGCCAGCTGTTTGCCCATCCGGATGCATCCCAGTAGGATGGCCGATTTCGCCACTGCGGGAGCGGCAGACCATGGGCATCATCCAGGCCATCCTTCTATTCGTCAGGGCATTCATCATGGGCCGCGGAGCGGCCGCTGTCGAGAATCTCGCGCTGCGACAGCAGGTGACCGTGTTCAAGCAGTCGATCAAACGGCCGAAGCTGCGTACCCGCGACCGGGTCTTCTTGGTCGTGCTTTCTTGCCTCTGGCCAGACTGGCGCTCTGCCCTGGCCATCGTGCAGCCCGAAACGGTCATCAAGTGGCACCGGAAGGGATTCAAGCTGTACTGGAGATGGAAATCGAGGCATGGCAAACGCGGGCGACCGCCCATCGAACCCAAGATCCGTGACCTGATTCGCCGCATGTCCCGGGAGAATTCGACCTGGGGCGCGCCGCGGATCGTATCCGAACTGGCCCTGTCGGGCCACGAAGTCGCCGAACAGACCGTGGCCAAGTACATGGTCCGCACTCGGAAACCGCCTTATCAAATCTGGCGGACGTTTCTGGACAATCACGTTCCCGACATCGCCGCCTGCGACTTCTTCACCGTCCCCACCGTGACCTTCCGTGTCCTCTACGTCTTCATCGTGCTCCGTCACAACCGGCGGCAGGTCGTTCACTTCAACGTTACCATGAGGCGTGGCTGGTCGGCTGCTTCAAGTGCCGGATGGAGTTTTTGAGAAGGACAAGTGAGCCGATGGGCAGGCCAAACGGCCTCTTGCCGCGACAGCGGGCTGTCAACTACGCATCCCGCATAGTCGCCTTCTCGCGGCCGGCAAGCCTTGGACAAGTTGGCTGCTCAACCCGACCTCGCGCTATCGTCCCGCCTACTCAACCGTTTTTCGGGATTCACCGAGAAGCCACCCTATTCTGACGCTCCAGATCGTGCCGGCGGGGCTTTGTGATGTGCCGCACTTCGGATCTGGCGTCCCCTTGGACAGTGGTCAAGGGCTTCAGAACGCCAGCATCCCGATGGCACCCCCTGCTGGTACGTGCGGTCGTCCCCGAGCCCTCGACCATCGCCTTGCTGGGCCTCGGCTTCACAGGGCTGCTGGGCTACGGCTGGCGTCGCCGTAGAAGCTGAACCGCCTGACAATTGTGAACAGCGTGGTGGCCACATGTCGGCAGCAGAAACGAAACGTCCTGGAGTTCCTCACCGCATGCTGCCGCGCCCGGCTTGACGGCAGCCGCGTTCCGAGCCTGCTACGGGGCATGACTATGTCTGCGGCAGCCACGTGACAAGGCGGTTTGGGCCACCCGGGAGGGGCATTCCTGGAGGACTTCTCCCGAATCTGCGTATTCCTTGGGGGAGCACCCGCCTATTGCTTGACTTCCCTGGGCCGTCAATTCAAACTCATGGCAGCGCCGTTAGGCCGACTGTCCGGCGTGGGCAGTGGCCTGAACGGCAACCTGCCATGTTTTGACAGCAGCCCTGAAACAGGAGCGACAGTCATATGAGAAACATACTGAGTTTCGCGGTTGGCGGTCTTCTGGTGCTGGCGGTATCGACCGCCGATGCGAGCCCGGTATCCACCAATGGCCTGATTTCGTGGTGGAAGCTCGATGACGGCACAGGGGCAACAGCAACTGACTCCTGGGGGAGCAATGGAAGCCATTACAATAACGGCACGTTGAATGGTAACCCTACATGGACAACCGACACGGCAGGGCCATATTCTTTGTCGGCATTGCACCTTAACGGCGCGGGTGACTACGTTAATTGTGGAAGTGACGCGAGCTTGAACATTACTGATGGGATCTCGATTGAGGCGTGGGTGAAATCCCCTGATGCGTCGCATGCTGGCATCGTAGGAAAGATGAGCGTTGCGGAGTGGTGGACTAAGGGGTATTATCTCAAATTCAATGGCAACGGGGGGTTTGAGTTTGTTCTAAACGGCGTGATGTCCAATACTGCATCAGCTTATGATGACAATACATGGCATCATGTGGTTGCAGCTTGGGCCAAGGGCGGGTCATTAAACCTATATGTTGACGGAAACGAGGTGACCTACGGGCAACACCAATCCTCATCGGCCACCGTACCAGCTTCATCCGACGTCTTCAAGATAGGTTTTGTTCACGCTGCTCAGTATCTCAACGGAACGATCGACGAGGTCAGGCTCTACAACCGTGCCTTGAGTCTTGCCGAAATAAGGCAGAATTTCGGTGCTCTAGTTCCTGAGCCATCGGGCT
>JBGSIV010000109.1:0-4245 GCA_041742355.1 Candidatus Zixiibacteriota bacterium | reverse complement strand
TGTACGTCCGTGAGATCGACTTGACGACCCACCGGTCGGTGACCCTCTTGGTCCCGGCTGATCAACCAAGGATGTATACCATGTCCTGACACACAGTGTATACTATGTCTTGACACCGTACACGCAAGGCCGCCCCCTACGCGATGATGGTCGGGCTTTTCTTTGTGCAGGGGCGGGGAGTTCAGTCGATGGGGTCGATTTCCAGCAGGAACCGGACCTGGTTTTTTTCGCCGATGAAAAGCCGTCGGGCGTAGACAATGACGCGTTTTCGTCCGAGGCTCGGGAAATCCATTTCCAATTCAATCATATCAGTATGCTCCGAGGGGCTCTGGAGCCGTTCGACCATCTGCCGGAATTCGGGGGCGTCGATCTGCCCCTTGCCGACATCGAAGATTGACTTCCCGATGACGTCCTCTTTCTTGGCGCGGACAAGCAGGAAGAACGGGCGGTTGACGGACTCGATATTGAGGTTTTCGTCGAGGAGCACCAGGGCCTGGCGGAGGGTCTGGACCATGAGGTCGGTGTACTCCAGCTTGCGGCGGGTCTCATCGAGCGCGATGGATTTCTCTTTGAGTTCGTGGATGTCGACGAAGTTGATCACGACGCCCACAACCTTATCGTCGGCCGCGCGGTAGGGGATGATGCGCCGCAGGTACCAGTGTCCGTCGGTGGTGCGGACCTCCTTCTCCTGGTAGACCATGGAGTCAAGCACGCGGCGGGCGTCGGTAACAAGTTCCTTGTCTTCGAGCCGGTAGGTGATATCGGAGAGCGGGCGGCCGAGATCGGATTCGATGACGTTAATGAGTTCGCGGGCCTGGGTGGTGAAGCGGCGGAGGCGGAGTTCCGTGTCGACGAAGACGGTGGGGACGCCGAGGCTGTTGAGGAAGGAGGTGACTTCCTTGTTGGAGCGGGTCAGCTCCTCCATCTTCTCTTCCATCTCGCGGTTGATGGTGGCGAGTTCTTCGTTCACCGACTGAAGTTCTTCGCGGGAGGTTTCGAGTTCCTCGTTGGTGCTCTTGAGTTCCTCGTTGGTCGACTGGTATTCTTCGTTGATGGAGCGGAGTTCCTCGTTGGAGGCCTCGAGTTCTTCGACAGCGGTCTGGAGGTTCTCACGGGCGTGGCGCAATTCGGCTTCGAGGATCTCGACATCCTGCGCGGTCGCGGGCCGGGATCCGTGTTCGGTCGCCGGCGGTACTTCGGCCGGCACCTCTTCGAACGTGATCATGAAGAGGGCGGCTTTCGGGTCTTTGCCCTTCACGGGGCGGATGGAAACATCGACGGTGGTTTCGCCGCCGTTGATTTTGACCTCGATACCGTGGCGGGTCACTTCTTCGCCGCGCAGGGTAGCCTCGCGGATCAACGGGGGGAGGTGCAGCCGGAGGCCGGGGCGGGCCATGTCGAGGATACTGGTGTTTTCACGGCCGGGGGCGGGTTCGAGGAACCGCCCGGTGCTGCCGTGGACGAAGAGCACGTGCCCCTGTGGGTCGATAATCACCGCCGGGGGGGCAAACCGTTCGAGGAGAATGCGGGAGGTCAGGCGGTGGAGGGAGGTATCATCGCGGCGTTCCGGGCCCAGAAGCGACCGGGGCGAGGGCGCGGCCGGGAGGGTGTGATCGAAGACCGGCCCGGGGGCGCCGGTTCCCTCGCGGACGCGGAAAATCCGCCACTTGGCGTCGATTGTGTCGAAGAACGGGCCGTGGTCCCCGATGCTTTCGGAGGCGCCGAGCATGAGGAAGCCGTGCGGGCGCAGGCTGTAGTGGAAGAGCGGCAGGAGGCGGTGCTGCAGGTCGGTATTGAGGTAGATCAGCAGGTTGCGGCAGCTGAGGAGGTCGAGGCGGGTGAAGGGAGGATCCTTGATGACGTTTTGTTCGGCGAAGATAATGCTTTCGCGGACGGCGCGTCGGATGCGATACAGGTCTCCCTCTTTCTCGAAGAAGCGGTGCAACCGTTCGGGATTGACATCCTCGGTGATGCCGGCCGGGTATCGTCCGAGGCGGGCGCATTCGATAGCTCCGGAGTCGATATCGGTGGCGAAGATCTGGATTTTGAAGCTCTTCTTGAGTTCCTCGCGGAGTTCCATGAGCAGGATGGCGATGGAGTAGGCCTCTTCGCCGGTGGCGACACCGGGAACCCAGACGCGAACGGTGGCGCTTTCCGGTTTGTCCTCGAGGATGGCCGGGAGGATCTCAGATTTGAGGAGGGCGAAACTCTCGGGATCACGGAAGAAGCGGGTGACGCCGATGAGGAGGTCCTTGAACAGGCCCTCGGCCTCGGCGGCGTTCGACTGGAGGAACTCGGCGTAGCGGGTGAGGTTGCCAATGTGGTGGAGGAACATGCGCCGTTCGATGCGCCGCTGGATGGTGTTGCGCTTGTAGCCGGAAAAGTCGTGGCCGGTTTTGGAGCGCAGCGCAAAGAAGATGCGATGCAAGGCCAGGTCGGCCGATTGATCCTCCGGGGGAAGGTCGACGGGGATGCGTTGGCTGGCGGAGAGTTCCACGAGGTAGGCGGGGATATCTTCGGCCGGGAGGATGCGGTCAATGAGGCCGGTGCTGATGCTCGCTTCGGGCATCGAACTGTACCTGGCCGTCTCGGGGCTTTCGGCGATGGCTATGCCGAGGTGTTCCTTGATGACGCGGATGCCCTGGGCGCCGTCGGAACCGGCGCCGGAGAGCACGACGCCGACGGCCGACTCGCCGTGGGTCTCGGCCAGCGAGGTGAAGAACAGGTCGATTTGGGCAAGGGGGATCTCGCGCTCGGCCCGGGTAAGGCGGAACCGGCCGTCGTGGAGGGTCACCCGGTGGTCGGGCGGGATGATGTGGACGCGGTTTCGCTCGAGCGGCATGAGATCGGTGATCTGGACGACGGGAATGCGGGTGTCGCGCTGGAGCAGCTCGGGCATGAGGCTCTTGTGATCGGGGAGGAGGTGGACGACGACGACATAGGCTATGCCGGATTCGGGCGGCACCTGGCGGAAGAATTTGCGCAGGCTTTCCAGTCCGCCGGCGGACGCGCCGATGCCGACAATGAGGGGTGTCCGGCGCGGACCGGTTGCTTCCTCGGTTCCCGGGGAAGTCGATTCCGCCGTTTCTTCCGGCGATTCACTGCCGCTTGATTGTGGATCTATATCTGCCATTAACTCTCGCGTGCGCCAACGCCAGATCGTGTCGCGCAGACTAGTCTGTAACACGCCGGTTCCCGAGGATGATCCCGGGAGTCCGCAGTGACAATAAACAGCAGGGGGGCGCGGAAATCAACGGGATATTTCGGATATCGGAGTAGCGGTCGGGGGGCGCAGACCGGGGTTTCAGGTGTCACAAAGGAGTTCGATCTGGGCGAGGATGGCGGTGACGGCGTGTTCGACGCGGAGGATGGGGCGGCCGAGGGTGAAGCGTTCGAAGGTGAGCGAAGCCATCAGGTCGATTTCGAACGGCACCCAGCCCCCCTCGGGGCCGATGGCGATAGTCAGGCGGGGTTCGGTCCCACGGTAGACGGCGGGGAGTTTGCGGGGGGTATCGCTGTCGGGGAGGAGGCGGAGCGCGGGGGTTGACTCGGACTGGTCGAGCGACGGGAGGGTGTCCTCGAAGAACGGCTTGAAGCGGTCGTGGACGCACACTGCGGGCAGGCGGGTGAGTTTCCCCTGCGCCAGCCCCTCAAGGAGAAAGGGGGTGTAATGAGTGGATTCGAGCAAAGGGGAGTGAAAATAGCTCTTTTCGACCCGGTTGGCGCGGATCAGGTGGAGTTGTCGGATCCCCATCATGGCGGCGGTGAACAGGACTTTCTTGAGGGTCTGGGGGCGCGGGAGGGCGCAGATGAGGTCGACAGTCGGGGTGATCGGCGGCGGATCGGTGAGGTTGTCGCACGCGACGAGGATTTCGGTGTCGGTCAGGTGGGTGATGCGGGCAAGGCCGACGGGGCCGTTGACCAGGCCGATCTGGATCGTGTCGTTTTCGGACGCATTGAGGACCGAGCGGATGTGGTCCGCGCGGTGGTCAACGAGGCGAAAGGTGTTGTCGCCGGTCCGGTCGGAGTCGGCCAGGATGATCAGGTTCATGGTCGGGTCTACTGGTTCGGGTACCGGTCGAGGATCTCTTTCACGGCGCCGTCGAGGTCGGTTGTTTCGGGCGAAGCGAGGTTGGCCAGGCCGCGCAGTGACCAGCCGCGCCAGACGACAGTGCCGAGTTCGGGGTCGATGAGGTCAAGGATCAGGGTTCCTTCTTCCGTGCGGTCGATCAGCGCCTGGTCCAC
>JBGSIV010000108.1:0-21887 GCA_041742355.1 Candidatus Zixiibacteriota bacterium | reverse complement strand
GGAGTCGGCCGTGCCGGCTGCCTGCTGGGAGGCATTGGCGGCGTCGCCGGCATGGCGGGATGACTCCTCGATCGTGGCGGCCATCTGCTGGATGGCGGCGGAGACCTGGGTCACCTGCTGCTGCTGGCTGTCGGCGCCGGTGAGCATCGACTTGGACAGCGCGCCAAGGCGTGCGGACGACTGGGCGAGGTTATCGGCGTTCTCGGTGACTTCGTGGATTACAGCCGTCAGATTGCGCACCATCGTGTTGAAGGACTTGCCCAATTCATCTTTGTCGGAGCGCGGGATGACGGTGACGGTGAGGTTGTTGCGGGCAATTTCACGCGCGGCGTTGCTCATCTCCTGCAGGTAGTCGATGAGGCGGAAGAAGGCAGCTGCGAGGCGCCCGATTTCGTTCCTGGACTTGACGTTGATCTGCTGTTCGATGTCGCCGCTGGCGATCGCTTCCGCGGCAAGGGAGATCTGGCGCAACGGTCGGGCGATGGTCTGGCTGAGAAGGTATCCTGCCAGGGAGGCGATAACCATGGCACCGAGTGCGGTGAAGATGGCGAACCACCGGTAACTGGCGGCCTGCTCGGTAAGGAAGGCCTTGGAGAACTGGACCTGCACGGTGCCTATGATGTTTTGCTGCTGGTCCTGCAGGGGAGTCGTAACCTGAATGGTGCTGTCGGTTTCCTCGAGAGTCATGGCGGTTACGGCGGCCACGGCCGCAGCGGTTCCTGTATTTTCGTTCAAGGCCGCCAACAAGTTACCCTTTGTATCGAAGACCTGGACATCGGCCAGAGAGTGCTGGCTCCGGTCGTTTTGTTCGCGCAGCGCCACGAGGGACTGCTCCAGCGACTGACCGTCGTCAAGCACCATGCTCTCAACGCCGAGGGCGAGGTTTTCGGCTAGCAGACCCGTAATGAAGCGCGTATCATTGGTCAGGACTTGGTTACCGAGGTTGGCGGCCTTCTGGGGAGTGAGCACGGCCAGGATGAGCCCGATGATGATGCCGACCGCGGTGACCACGCCAATCGTTTGAAACGTAATGGAATGAAACGACTTCACTGCTCCTCCTCAATGTTGCCCCCGGGTTGGTCCGGGCCGGCCAGTCAGGCTGCGCAGTCACAGCTCCTTGAGGCTTAGCCGGCACTGGGATATCTGTTCGAAAGGACTCGCTATGCCCATGTAATCGGGCGGAACCGGGGGGAGGCTCATAGCTTCTTGTTGGAAATTGACAGGTAGCCGTACATGTTGCTCAGGAGTTGCGCAGGCCGTACCGGATGGGTGAGAAACGGCAGTCACGGAGTATAAAGCAGCAGGGGCGTTACCGATAGAAGAAGTATGTATACTGTCCGCCGTGCGGTCTTCAATCCCGGCGGGGCTGACCTGTGATATTGGAAGGGATGGACGTACCAGGATGAGGAAGACGACGATGAGGAGATCCATGCTGCTGGCCGCTTTGGTCGCGCTGGCGCCGCTGGTCTTGGCCGAGCCGCTGACCGAGACAGATGCCGACTACATAGCCAAAGTGATTGGCAACATAGAGAAGTACGTCACCTGGCCGACCGGCAACTACGAGGGGAATGGGCAGTTGCTGGTGATCACCATAATCGGCACATCAGCGGTGAACGGGCCGCTTATGAAGCTGAGCGGACAGGCGACGCCGGATGGAAAGAAGTACAAGGTCCGCGAAGTGGAACCGTCGGACATGCCGGGCAATTCTCATGTGCTGTTGGTGGCTGATTCCAACAATACTGCGGTCGAGAGAGCTCTGAAGCTCCTGAAGGATCGCGGGACGCTGGTCGTGGGAGCAGCAGAAGGATTCGGACAGCTTGGTTGCATGGTGAATTTCGCGAAATCGGCTGGCGACGGCTCGAAAGTGGGAATTGAGATTAATGCGACCTCGCTCAAAGGGGGGGGATTTCAGGTGAGCCCTGCTCTGAGCAAGATTGCCAAGGTTATCGAGTAGCGCCGCTTTAAAGCATCGAAAGCAACTGCCCAGCCGCCGGATCCCGGCGGCTTTTTTTGTCCCTGCAGGGGAAGTTTCCCGCAATAAGATTAGTCTGTTCATGCGTCCTACATGGAGGTTCTTCAACTGCAGATTCGATCAGCCGGGCATCACCTTATATCATAGCGACCCAAAGGAGAGAACTTGCATGGCAGAACAGACCCTTGGCAAGCCGGAGGAGCTGTCGCGCCTCCGAGTGGCCTTTCGGGGGGAGTTGATCGACCCGGGGCATCCGGCCTACGACACTGAGCGTCGGGTATACAACGCGATGATCGACCGTCGGCCGGCGCTCATTGCCCAGTGCCGGGACGCAGCCGATGTGATCGCGGCGGTTCAGTACGCACGCAGTGTGGACCTGCCGGTGTCGATTCGAGGAGGGGGACACAATGGCGCCGGGTTGGCTCTGTGCGATGGCGGTCTCACGATCGACTTATCGCGGATGAAGGGAATACGGGTAGACCCCTGGAACCGTCAGGTCCGGGTCGATGGCGGGTGCACGCAGGGAGAGGTTGACCACGCGACCCATGCGTTCGGCCTCGCGGTGCCGGCCGGGACGGTGGCGAATACGGGCATCGGGGGATTGACGTTGGGTGGAGGGCACGGCTATCTCGTCCGGCGATGGGGGTTGACAATTGACAACCTGATTGAGGCGGACGTCGTTCTGGCGAACGGGGAGATGGTGCGGGCGAGTGAGCAGGAGAACGCCGACCTGTTCTGGGCGATCCGCGGAGGCGGGGGAAATTTCGGCGTCGTGACCTCGTTTCTCTTCCGGGCTCATCCGGTAAGCACGGTGGTTGCGGGACCGATGCTGTGGCCGTTGGAGCAGACGACGGACATTCTGCACTGGTATCGGGAGTATCATCCGAGCGCGCCGGACACGATGTACGGATTCCCGGCGATGCTGCGGGTACCTCCGGCGCCCTTCTTCCCGACCGAGCACCACGGGCGACCGGTGTGTGGCATCGTGTGGTGTTACTCTGGGGCGGTTGAGGATGGGATGCGCCTCATGGACGAAATCCGGCGGATGCTGCCCAAACCGCTGATCGACATGGTCGGGCCCATGCCGTTCCCGGCTCTCCAGAGCATGTTCGATCCGCTCATTCCGCCCGGCCTGCAGTGGTACTGGAAAGGCGACTTCTTCGATCACCTCCCGGACGAAGCGATCGCCATTCACCAGCGGTTCGGCGCGATAATCCCTGGAGGAATATCGACCATGCACCTCTACCCGGTGGATGGAGCGGCCTCGCGCGTACCCTCGAATGCAACGGCTTTCAGCTATCGCGAGGCCCGGTGGTCGATGGTGATCGCGGGAATCCACCCGGAGCCGTCGGGAGCCGGTGAGATCAGATCCTGGGCACAGTCCTACTGGGAGGAACTGCATCCCTACTCCCTGGGCGGGGCATATGTGAACTTCATGATGGAGGAAGGGACGGAAAGGGTTCAGGCGACCTACCGGGGCAACTACGAACGCCTGCAGTCGATCAAGGCGAAGTACGATCCGGGAAACCTGTTCCGGTTCAACCAGAACATCGCTCCGGCGACGCAGGCGGCGACCGCGGAACACTGACATCGCGTTACCGGCGGGGACCAGGCACAGAGGAGACGCGATGGCGTGGAATGAGAATGAGGATCCGGAGGGACGCTGGCGCCACGTGGCCGCATATGCCGGTGTCGCCATTGCCACGGTGCTCGTGATTGCGGCTGCAGCCGGCTACGGAGCGTTCCTGCACTACGAGGAGCCGGCGAAACCGAAGTTTCACGGCGAGCTGCGGCGCGGTGTGCTGCGCATGGGGGAAATCATCAGGACCTTTGCGTACTACGTGCCCGTTAACCTCGCCGAGAACCCGCCGCTGGTGCTGGCGTTTCACGGCTCGCGATCAAGCGGGGAAGAAATGCGCGAGCACCTCGCCTATGAACTCGACGAACTCGCCGATCAGCGCGGGTTCATCGTCGTCTATCCGGATGGCTACGAGCGGCACTGGAACGATTGCCGCCGCGCCGCACCGTACTCGGCCCGAAAGCTCGGGATCAACGATGTCGGGTTGGTGCGGGGTCTGGTGCGTCGGTTCGCTGATGACTACGGGGCCGACCCGTCAGCCGCCTTCGCCGTGGGCTTCTCCAATGGCGCACATCTCGTATACCGTCTGGCACTTGAGATACCCCATGAGATTGCAGGGGCCGCAGTGATCGGTTCGGCCCTGCCGACCGACGACAACTGCGACTGTCCCAGACCAGGTATGGGAGTGCCTCTACTACTGGTGGCCGGAACGGACGATCCGATAAATCCGTTCCAGGGGGGCGCGGTGACGATCTTCGGTATGGGCAACCGGGGAACGGTGCTGTCGATGCATGAGACTGCCGAGTACTTCGCTCGCGTGGCCGGGTACGACGGGGAGCCGGTTATCGAGCGATTCCCTGAGCGAGACACGCTCGAGGATACCTGGGTGGAGCGCATTTGCTGGAATGCGCCCGACCGTCCGGAGGTGAACCTGCTCGTCGTGCACGGCGGAGGGCATACGATTCCGCAGGACCGGTTCGAGTTCCCGCGTCTGTACGGCCGAACCAGCAGCGAGGTGAACGCACCGGAGGAAATCTGGTTGTTCTTTGATCGGCAATTGGAGAAGCGGAGGCAGTTGGGAACTGCAGGGGATTGACGAAGGGCGCTCTTTCGGCGGTCAGCGGTAAGCGCAGCGCAATTCGCCCAGGAGTTCGCAGATGCACGAGCTATGGTGGGAAGCGAGGGACTCGGCGAGGGTCATGAAATAGCATGAGCCACCGTTAGCCAGGGTTGCCTATAGGGGTTCGGCCGGGAGGAAGTCGTCGGTTCGGGCAGAAGGGTCGCGCGGCAGGGCGCGTGAAGCGATGATCTCGCGACCCCGGTAGGCTGAGGCTGGGAGTTGAACTTTCAGGTAATTGTCCGAGATGGCGAAGTAGGTGCCGTCGCCTTCATTCTTGTGCTCGGCGATGACCTCTAAAACACGGCCTTCATGGCGGGCGAAATTGGACTGAACGAGTCGGGCCGAAATTTCGGTGAGGATTTTCGCACGGCGGCGGATTTCGATCGGGTCGATCTTGCCACCCATTTTTGCAGCGTCGGTGCCCGGGCGATCGCTGTAGCTGAAGACGTGGAGGTAGTCGAGCAAGCCGGAATCGACCAGGCGGACGGTTTGATCGAAGTGCTCGAGAGACTCGCCCGGGAATCCCGCGATGACATCGGCGCCGACCGTGGTGCCGGGGACAGCGGCCTTGATGTCCTCGACACGCTTGATATAAATGGCCTGGTTGTAGGGGCGGCGCATTTTGCGGAGTATATCGCTGGCGGCGGACTGCAGCGGCATGTGGAAATGGCGGCAGATCCGGCCGTTGCTCTGCGCGTACGTGTCGATGAGGTCGTCCTTGACGGCCTGGGGCTCGATCGATGACAGGCGCATCCGGGGCAGATCGGTTTCAGCAATGATCAAACGGCATAGACCGGCAAGATTCCTGAGTTTCGGCTCGCGCCGTTTGTCATGGTAGTAACCCATGTTGACACCGGTGAGGACGATCTCCCTGTAACCCTGGGCCACCAGTGTGTTTATTTCCCCGATGATGTCGGCGGCGGGGCGGTTGGCAAGCCGTCCGCGGACAATCGTGACGATGCAGAACGAACACCACTGGTTGCAGCCGTCAGAGATCTTGACCCAGGCGCGGTTGCGATCGTGGAAATCCTCGATCGTCGGGGAGCAGGATCTGTCGGGTTCGCTCCGGAAAAGATCGGGCAACCGGGCGGGGAGGATCCGGTCGATGGCGTCTTTCTCGCTGTTGTGAACGATGACGTCGACGCCCTCCATCGCGGCGATGAGTTCCGGTTCGTGATCCACATAGCAGCCGACGACAACGATATGCCCGCCGGGATTCTGGCGGGAGGCCTTGCGGATGAGCTGGCGGCAGTCGGAGTCGGCCTTGTGGGTGACCGTGCAGGTGTTGATGATGGTCAGGTCGGCCAGCTCGCCGTCTTCGGCGCGGCGAAAACCGAACGGGTAGATGCGGGCGGCCATTCGCTCAGTCTCGTACTGGTTGAGCCGGCAGCCGACCGTCTGCAGGCGGACGATTTTCTCCCGATCCGGGGTTTTCGCCAGGGTGTCCATACCGGCACAGTATAATCAAATTTTCCCTCGCCGGAGGAGAAAAATGGACGCAATCAGTACCCAGCGACAGGATCGGCAGTTACAGCCGCCTCGCGGTTTGAGCGCGATGATCCGGTCGGGTCGGCGGGAATCGGGAGTGAAACCGGCAGGGGTCGGGCCGTGTTGTTCAGTATGAATGCGGCGCCGTAGCGCCGTCAGGCACACGGGATACAAACTTCATCGGGCTATGGGGCAGGTACCGGATCCCGCCGAACCCTGCTCTTGTGCCAACGAATTCCTTCAGGTCAGGCCGGGTCAGCACGTGATCCGTCGTGCAGGGGCTCAAAATGCAGCGGGCAGGGGTGGACCGCTGCAGGAGGTATACCTTGAGAATCGCGCAAGTCGCGCCGCTGTTCGAGAGTGTCCCACCGAGATACTATGGCGGCACGGAACGGATAGTCTCGTATCTCACCGACACACTGGTGGACATGGGGCATGAAGTCACGCTGTTCGCAAGCGGTGATTCGGTGACGAGAGCTCGGCTGGTGCCGATGGCAGGACGCTCGCTCCGGCTCGACGAGTCCTGCGTCGATCAGATTGTGCACCATGTCCTGATGGCCGAGCGGGTGGCCCAGCAGGCCGCGGAGTTTGATATCATCCACTCACATATCGACTACTTCCCCTTTTCGATGTTGCGGCGAATTGTTACGCCGTCGGTTACAACACTGCACGGGAACCTGGGACAGAGCGATCTGATCCCCCTTTACCGGGAATTCGATGACGTGCCGCTGATTTCGATATCTGAAGCCCAGCGTGCGCCCATGCCGCGGGTGAACTGGCAGGGGGCGGTACACCATGGCCTGCCGGTTGACCTGCACCGGCTGCACGAAGGACGGGGGGAGTACTTGGCGTTTCTGGGGAGGGTAAGCCCGGAGAAGCGCCTGGACATAGCGATCGAGGTGGCCAAACAAGTGGGGATGCCGCTAAAGATTGCGGCCAAGGTAGATGCGAAAGATCAGGAGTACTACGAAACGACCTTGAAGCCGCTGATGGATCACCCGCTGGTCGAATACCTCGGTGAGATCGGCGAGGCAGAGAAAGGTGAGTTTCTCGGCAATGCCCATGCGCTCCTGTTCCTGATCGACTGGGCGGAGCCGTTCGGGCTCGTGATGATCGAGGCGATGGCCTGCGGAACGCCGGTGATCGCGCGGCCGATGGGATCGGTACGGGAGGTGATTGAAGACGGGATCACCGGGTTCATCGTGGATGGGCTTGAGGGGGCCGTGGAGGCAGTGCAGCGGGTTGGAATAATCAGCCGGCGGGCGTGCCGGGAAGTGTTCGAGCGGCGCTTCACGGCGCAACGAATGGCGGAGGACTACCTGAAGATCTTCGGCAAGCTGATCCGGCAGCCGGTGGAGCGCGAGGTGGCGTAACGAGCGCCGCGCAGTCCCCGGGCATGAAGCGCCGCTCACGGAGGACGGACCGCGATGGATGAACTCCCAATCAGCCCCGATCAGTACTACATCCGTACCGTGTCGTCGCAGGCGGAACAGGCCAGTCGTGCGTTGAAAGACGGCGAGATGTTTCTCATCACCGATCGCCACGGCGACATCCGCCCATTCGGATTCGGAGATCACGGCTTGTACTTTGAGGGGACGCGGTTCCTCTCGCGCTACCTCCTGACCATAGAGGGGAAAAACACGCTGCTCTTGAGCAGCACGACGACCCAGGACAACAACTTCCTCATGGTGGATTTGACCAATCCCGATCTGTCTCTGGACGGGACGGGGGAGGTTGTCCGCAAGGGGGAGATTCATATCAACAGGTGGATGTTTCTCTGGGAGGGGTGTTGTCATGAGCGAATCCGGATAACAAATTTCGGTCTGACATCGGTGCAGTTTCGGTTCTCGTTGTCCTATGACGCTGACTTCGTCGACATATTTGAGGTGCGAGGAATGAGTCGGTCCCAACACGGGGTACCGGGGAAGGTGTCGACGGAGGGCGATCGGGTAGTCTTGCCGTACCACGGGCTGGATGGCATTACGCGGCGAACGCGGCTGGACTTCTCGCCGCGCCCGGATCAGCTTAATGCGCACAGAGCACTATTTTCCGTCAATCTAGGACCACGGGAGGATACTCACTACTTCATTCGCATGGCGACGGTGGCCGACAGCGACACACCGGCGGTGCTGGCCTTCGACGACGCGCTCGAGCGGGCGGAGACGGTTCGGCGGCAGCGCAGCGCGGGCCTTTGCTCCGTCCATTCCTCGAACGAGCAGTTCAACGCCTGGATCAACCGGTCCCGTTCGGACATTTCTATGATGCTCACCCATATGCCGGAGGGGCCGTATCCGTTCGCAGGAATTCCATGGTACAGCACGGTCTTCGGTCGCGACGGGCTGATCACGGCTATGCAGACGCTCTGGATCAATCCCGATATTTCGCGTGGTGTCCTGACGTTCCTGGCGAACAACCAGGCGGAGATCGTCGACGCGACCAACGATGCCCAGCCGGGAAAGATCCTGCACGAGATGCGGAAGGGGGAAATGGCGAACCTCGGAGAGGTACCGTTCAAACGCTACTACGGGACGGTGGATGCCACGCCGCTCTTTGTCATGCTGGCGGGGAGGTACTACCGGGCGACCGGGAACATGGGATTCCTCGAACGTCTTTGGCCGAGTATCAAGCGGGCCCTGCGGTGGATCGACGAGTACGGTGATGCCGACGGCGACGGCTTCGTCGAGTACAGCCGGGCGACCAATACGGGACTGGTCAACCAGGGATGGAAGGACTCTGAGGACTCGGTGTTTCATGCCGATGGACGGCTGGCCGAACCGCCGATTGCGCTGTGCGAGGTACAGGCGTATGTCTACGAGGCGAAGAGACAGGCGAGTCGGTTGGCGCGCGAACTCGGGAAGATGCAGACAGCCGAGCGGTTGGCCCAGGAAGCGAGGCAACTGCGGGCGCGGTTCTACGAGGCCTTCTGGCAGCCGGAACTGGGCACCTACGCGCTGGCGCTCGATGGAAACAAGGAGCCATGTCGCGTCGTGACCTCGAACGCGGGCCATACCCTTTTCACCGGCCTGGCCGCGGAAGAGCATGCCGGACAGGTCGTGCGGTCGCTGATGGATCGCGCATCCTTCATCGAATGGGGGATCCGCACCGTGGCGTCGGGCCAGGCGCGGTACAACCCGATGTCATACCACAACGGGTCGGTGTGGCCGCACGACAATGCCATGATTGCCTACGGTATGGCGTGGTACGGATACCGGGATGAGGCGGTGCGACTGCTGACCGGGATGTACGAAGCAAGCCTCCATATGGAACTGCGGCGTCTGCCGGAGGTCTTCTGTGGCTTTCATCGTCGCGAGGGGGAAGGGCCAACTTTGTATCCGGTGGCATGCAGCCCGCAGGCCTGGGCCGCCGGCGGAGCCTTTATGCTCCTGCAGGCGTGCCTCGGAATGACAGTGAGTGGCCCGGAGCGAACCGTGTACTTCAGCTACCCCGTACTGCCGGCTTTTCTCGACAGTCTCACGATCGAGAATCTCCGGGTGGGCGAGGGAAAGGTGAGCCTGGTGATCGATCGTCGCGAGCGTGGAGTGACCGTGTACCTAATCGATCGGGAGGGGGATGTGAGGGTGACGGTGACGAAGTAGGGGGAAGGGCGCAGCTTGCAAGGAGAGGGGGGCTCACTGGGCTCCAGCTCGGCTCTGCGAATCGCGAGATCCTGGTTCGTGCCTGCGCGCGCGTATAGCGCGCACCATTTCCCGCTTGCCCCGCCTTCTGTTTTCCCCCTAATTAGGCGCGACGAAGCAAGAACCCTTTGACAGTAGAGTCGCATGGCGCAAGAGAAGTTGGATAAGGCGAAAGAGCACCATATCCTTGCCCTGGTCGGAATGCCGGGTTCGGGGAAATCAACCGCGGCAGAGTATTTCAAAGCTCGGGGATGGGCGGTGCTGCGGTTCGGGCAGTTCACGATCGATGAGATCAATCGCCGCGGGCAGGTGATCGACGAGCGCAACGAACGGTTCGTGCGCGAGGAGTTCCGCCGCCTGCACGGACCGGCGGCATACGCGATGATGGCCCTGCCGAAGATCGAGGAAATGACGAAGGAATCGGATCTCATAATCGATGGGCTGTATTCCTGGTCGGAGTACAAGCTGCTGCGCGAGGCGCTGGGCGAACGGCTTGTCATCCTGGCGATCACGGCGGCCCGCAAGATCCGCCACACACGTCTGCTCGACCGAGTGGAGCGCCCGTTGACCAAAGAAGAGGTGGAGCGCCGGGATTACTCGGAAATCGAGAATCTCGAAAAGGGGGGACCAATCGCGATCGCCGACTGTACGATCGTGAACGACGGGAACCACACGGATCTTGAACGGTGCCTGGTGCGCGCGATCGAGTTTCTGTACGACAAGTGAAGTCGTGTCAGGTGCCCCCGACTGACTAACCCATTGGAAGTGTGATGGAAGATCGTCTGATACGCCAACTGCTCGATCGGGAAAAGAACCGGTGGCTGTTGTGGAAACACGATGACTGGCGGGAGATGATCGAAGCAACGCCGGAAGACGAAGACGGGGAGCTGTTCTTCTATTCGGCCGAGTTCAAGGGGGCTTCCTCGAACCCATCAGAGATCGAGGCTTTTCCTGTTGAGGTCGTGTGCTGGCCGACACCGGAAGGGGATATGGAGATCTCCCTGCTCATTACTATAGAGGAGGGGGAACGGGAAGCGGAGTCGGCGTGGATGGTCTACCAGGACAATGAAATAGAGATACTGGCCGATACCACGGATAATCGTGAGCTCGAAGACGGGGAAGACGATGAGTAGTATCCCGCCGAAAGGACGCTACGCGCCGCCGGATGCGGATCGCCTCCTCCAGGAGGAACAGACACGATGGGCGCGCCGTCCATATGCGTTCCTCAGGGAGATCCCGTCAGTCGCCGAAGCACCGCTGAGTTACTACCGGTTTCGGTCGGGAGTGACGTTCTTCCTGCGGATCATGGTGGTGCGGGCGGCAGGGGATCGGGTGATCCTCAGGCTGACAATCGAGGAGCAGCCGGGATGCCTCGGGTTGCGCAAGCCGCCGCCGGCGAAAGAGGTCGAGTTCACGGTCATGGCGCCATGAGGATCCGCCGCAATCAAATTGGCGTCCTTATTCGACAGAGAGAGCCAAAAAAAGGACCGGCAATCGCCGGTCCTTTTTGATTTGTCATGGTAATTCCAGTGAGCACTAGGCCCAGGGTTGGGCTTACCAACCGCGACGGTAACCGCCGCCACCGCCGCCACCGCGACGATCGCGACCACCACCACCGCCACCGGTCTTTTCCTGGCGCGGACGAGCTTCGTCGACATTCAGGGTGCGCCCGTCGAATTCCTTGCCATTCAGAGCAGCGATGGCAGCCTTGCCCTCTTCCTGGTTCGGCATTTCGACAAAGGCAAAGCCTTTCGGCCGGCCGCTGTCACGGTCCATCACCACGTTGACATCGGAGACATCGCCGTACGTCTCAAACGCCTGGCGCAGTTGATCTTCTGTCGTGCTGTACGACATGTTCCCAATGTAGATCTTCATTCTACACTCCGGTAAGTTCTCGATCCCTGCGTAAACCCCCGTCTGAACGAGGTACACATAACGGGATCATTGCGTTCTTGCGCACTATTGCGCGTCGGTTCCAGAGTCCGCCTTTCGAGATGTCATGGAATTACCAAGGTTCGATAAGAGCAGCGCCGGGATACCAAGTGTTTCATCGAAGGATAATGTATCGGTAGTCAAATCAGCCGTCAAGGGAAATCGTGCCGGAAACTGACAGCGGGAGTCATAAATGGGGGATCCTCCCGGTGCCCCGGAAGCGCGACACTCCCCGCTTCTTTCCCATCAGGGCGGAAAAGTTTTCTGATCGCGGACGCACTGGACTACGGGATGCCTTTGTCCCCTAACGTGTAATTCGTTGCAGTACAATCGCATATCGGCGCTTTGGCCCGGTTGGCACAGCCTGTGCATTAGCAAACTTCGGAAAAATGTTTCCAGGAGTATGTTCGTGACAGAAGAGACTGTGACCACAAGCCAACCAAGCGAAACCCCGAAGCCGGCCCCTAAGGGGAGCCTGCTGAAATACATCCTACTGGGTGTTATCGGTCTGGTGCTGGTGCTGGGGGTTGCCGCTGCCACCATAATGGTGCTCGGCCGCACACCGGCCGCGACGCCAACTGACTCGACTGCCGTCGCGCACAACGACTCAACCTCGGCAAGCGGCTCCCCGTCTGGCGAACTGACCGACGATGAAATTCTCGACAGCCTGATGTCTCTGGAAGACGGTGATTCGGCCAGTGTGCTGGCGCTGATCGAGGAGAATCTCGCGGTGCTCGATGTCGACCCGGATTCGTTCGATTTGACGGGAGAGTCGGGCGGCCTGTCGCAGAAAGACTCCCTCGAAGGGGCCACTTGGCTCACACAGGAAAAGCAGCGCCTCTCTACCTGGGAGACGCAGCTCAATGACCGCCAGCAGAGCCTGAGCCGTCGCGAGGAAGAGATCAGCCGCAAGATGCTCGTGATCGAGCGGGCTGAGTCAGCCCGGGTAATGGAGCTGGCGAAACTCTACGACAACATGGACTCCCGCGCGGTGGCCAAACTGATGGCGAACCTCGACGACGAGACGGTGGTGTCGATTCTCCCCCGGATGAAAGGCAAGAACGCCTCACAGGTGCTGCAGTTGCTGCCGGCCCCGCGGGCGGCAAAACTCTCCAAACAGATGATTACGATTGCTGAGAACTAAATTGTGAAAACGTCCGCACCGAACATTCTCAACCTGCTGCTGGGTATAGCTCCCGTTCCGTCGGGGGGGACTCAGGCGGTTGCTGACAACCCGCTTGACATGCTGTTCGGCGAGGTGATGCAGACGGTGCTGGGACAGGAACAGATTCCCCGAGTCGGGGGACAGGCAGGGCTCTTCGGCCGCGTTGAGTCCAAGATCCCGACTACAGGTCCTGCTCCGCAGTTTGCCCTGCCGCAGACTCGGACCATGGCTCCGGCCAATGTCCTGACACCTCAGACGTCACCGGCCACCGGCTCTGCCGATTTCGTCTCCGGAACTTCATCAAAAATCCCGGGCTGGGACTTCGAGGGCATCGAGATCGTCGAGATCGTCGAGTCTGTGCCCATGGCACTGTCCTCAAAGGCAGTCTCTCTCACCGGCATTCGCGACGAATTCACGCCACCAGCGGCTGATCAACCGAGTGCGGTTGATCCTGCTGGAGGTGCGATGCCGGGCACACCGACGGCCACGATCGACCCGCTCGTCAGTGCGCAGATTCAGCGGCTGTTGGTCTCGGCTGGCGGGCAACTACCTATTGGATCATACACCGTGGCGGACTACCGGGTAACCGACGGTCAGCTCACGCTTGACCTCGTGCCGGAAGAGACCCCGGATACTATGATACGGGTCACGCTGCCGCTGGCGGCGCTGACGAACAGTTTGTCCACTTCAGAAGGCGTTTCCACCGGTGCGGCGCGGGTCGCTTTGGATAGCACCGCGCCGCAGCTATCGTTGCGGACGCTGTTCAACGATCTTCGGCTGAAGGAACTGGTGGTCAAGCCGGCTGAAACGACAATTCCGACCATTAATACACCCTTGGGCGGGTCGGTCAATCAGGCAGCCGATCGGGTCACGCCGGTCGAATTCAAGCTGTTTGCCGAGAACGCCGGCCAGGAAGTTGTAATCAAAGCCAACCTCGGCCGAAACGACCTGCGCACGCGTGTGATGGTTGGTGAGCAACCCCGGTCGACTGCGGCGGTTCCGGACCAATCAACCGAAAGTCTTGCGCCATTGACCACCCGACCGGCGACCAGGGTCTCCGGCATTTCGCGCGATGGTTCTATCGATGATCTGCTGTCGTCCGCAACGCCCAGGAGCAAGTTCCAGGGCTTGGCCGGAAACGAATCTTCGAGTGCGAAGACATCCGGCGAGGGAATTCAGGGCCTTCCGGACTTCGCCCGCTCCTCGACCGAACTGACGATGCCGCGCGAACGGCTCGATACGGCGGCCGTGCGATACACCCTTCCGCAGGAGGCCAGGCAGATGCTCAAGTCGAATGGCCAATCAGTACAACTGCGGATTGATCCGGAGCATCTTGGCCCCGCGCGGCTAAACCTCACGATGCAGAACGATCAGTTGCGCGCTGTGGTGGTGGTAGATTCCCCGCAGGCTCGCCAGGCGGTCGAAGGATCACTGGACCGGCTGGTAGAGGCACTGCAGCGCGCAGATATCAAAGTTGACTATATCCAGGTGACTGTGGACCAACAGGGAACGCGCAACGAGCTGTTTGGACAGCACGAACCGCGCTGGACCAAGCCGTCACGAATGCAACGTTTCCCCGGACTCGATAACGAAATCACATCCCCGGCCACGATGACGGCTGTGCCCATGGCGCGGTCGAGTTACATCGGCGCCGGCGGAGTGAACGTGCTTGCATAGAGGAGAAGGAGAAGGACCATGGCTGAAATCACGAATACATCGGTCGGCGGCATGTGGTCGGCGGCCGCCAACAGCGGCAACACCGGCGGCCTGCAGCAGCTCGGTAAGGATGACTTCCTGCAGCTGCTGGTTACCAAGCTGCAAAACCAGGACCCGCTCAGCCCGATGGAAGACGAGGACTACATCGCCCAGCTGGCCCAGTTCTCGTCGCTGGAACAGATGACCAATATCGCGGACGGGATCGCAGAATCGAACCAGTGGGACTTCCTGCAGATGCAATCGATCAACAACGTCATGGCGGCGGGACTCATCGGCAAAGAGGTTGAGGCGTCGTACAACGAGATCTACTTCGACGGCACCAAAGAGCCGAAGATCACCCTCACGACCGAACGGTATGCATCGGAAATTAACATCGAGATCCACGACGCCGAAGGCAATTTGGTCACAACTCTGACCAAGAATGATGCGGCGCCGGGGAAACAGACCTTCGTTTGGGACGGCACAAACGCCCAGGGAAACCAGGTCGAAGAGGGGACCTATTCGGTGTCGGTCAAAGCGAAGGACGGATCGGGCGCCGCGTTCACACCGGACCTCGGGATGCGCGGGATTGTTCAGGCGGTGACCTACCGTGACGGTACGGCCTACTTCATGGTCGACGGCATGGAGATTCCGTTCGGCGATGTCTCGGCGATCGCGGAAAAAGGGGAACTCGGCGGCGAGTGACCGGGCAGGGAAGGAAGGAAAGGCAGAACTGCGATGAAGATCAGCAATGCGATATCGATGCACCAGCGACCGGTGAATCTCATAGAGATCGCCAACCGCAACACGCCGCAGTCGGCGGCAAAGGCGGACGGCGGCTCGTTCAAGGAGATGTTCTCGCGCGAACTGGCGGCCGACCAGGGGGTGCATTTCTCGAAACACGCGAGCCAGCGGTTGTTCTCGCGTGGAATCGAGCTGTCGGACAAGACGCTGGCCGGGATCGCGAACGCGATCGACCGGGCCGCAAGCAAAGGATCGAAAGAAACGCTGGTCCTTACCGACGAAGCGGCGCTGGTCATTTCAGTGCCGAACCGGACGGTGGTCACGGCGTTCGATCGCGACAACTTGCGTGAAGGGATAGTGACCTCGATCGATTCGGCGGTCATTCTCTGAGTATGGCAATGAACGGAAACAGCAACAATACATCGAACCACGGGCTGGCCTCCATTGGGTTGGAGAAGCCCCGATGACAAAACGGAGGTAAACACATCATGATGGCGTCACTGTATGCCGGTGTGTCCGGACTGAAGAATCACCAGACGAAGATGAACGTGATCGGCAACAACATCGCGAACATCAACACCGTCGGATTCAAAACGAGCCGCGTCAATTTCCAGGAGGCGCTCGTGCAGACGTTTCGCGGAGCCGGCCGTCCGTCGGCCATAACCGGCGGTACCAACCCGGTGCAGCTCGGCCTCGGGATGGAAGTTTCGTCGATCGACACCCTGTTCCAGCAGGGCGGTCTCGAGACGACCGGGCAGATTCTCGACCTGGCCATTCAGGGGTCGGGCTTCTTCATTCTCGGCGATGCTAACAACAACCGATTCTACTCTCGGGCGGGCGCGTTCGGGCTGGACTCGGAAGCGACGCTGGTGGATCCGGCGACGGGCCTGTATGTGCTGGGCCGGATGGCCGACAGCACGGGGCAGATCCCGTCCCTGGCCACCACCGGACCGATCCGCCTGCCGTTCGGCCAGCAGGATCCGGCCAACGCGACCGACGAAGTTTGGCTGGCGAGCAACCTCGATGCCTCGGCGAGCGACTCGGTCGCACAGTTGATGGATGCCGGCGGCTCGAATGTGCTGCTTGTGTCGGGAACCACTATTGACGGCGTGGGCGGCACGCACCGGATTTCGATCACCGGCGCACAGGCGACGGCGGATACCTTTACGAGCACCCTGTCCGGCCTCTCCGGAGCGCAAACCCTCGGAGCGCTCGGCGTGACCGACTTTTCCGATTTCACCGTCACCGTGGATGGCACGCGGACGGAGACGATTACCGGCCTGAATGCCAGCACGACGCTCGAAGAGCTGATGTCGTCGATCAACCAGATCTCCGGTCTCCAGGCCGGGCTCGACGGAGCCGGAGCGATTTCCATCGCGCGGACCAGGGCAGGTGATCACTCCGTGTACAACTTCGCCACCTCGGCGGCAGCGGCCGGCGATACGCTGAACACCATTTTCGGCGCGGCCGTCGGTGCCACAGTACAGTCGGCGGGCGGAACAGACACGACGCTTGTGGCGACCGACACGTTCACACCGATGCAGGGCTCGGGCGGCGCAGCCGGACCGATCACTTCGCAACTCGGTTTGGTCGTCGATCAGCAGACGGGCCTGGTGACGGGTCTGTCCGGGATGGGCGAAGGCGGTGTCGAGATTACGGCCGGGACATCCGGAATCGCAGCGACCGGCGGCAATGATCTGGTCATTGAGACGGAGCCGACGACCCATACGGCGTCGATCACCGTGTTCGATTCGCAGGGCGGCCGCCACACGATGTCGATCGAGTTCTTCAAGTCCGTGCTCGACAACCGCTGGGAATGGTCGGTGTCGACACTTGGCAACGAGTCGATAACATCGGGTGGCTCGGGTTACGTGCTGTTCAACCCGGATGGTTCGCTCAATACGTTTGGTTACAACGGCGGCAACGAGGCGATCACGATCAACCCGAACAACGGCGCAGAGAATGTCACGTTGACGGTGAATGCCGGGACGGCCTTTGGGTTCGACGGTCTCACCGGGTTTGCATCGGGCTCGCATACGGCTCAACTGGTTCGCCAGGACGGGTACGGAGTTGGCTTGCTCGAGAAGATCGCGATCGACAAGGCCGGCAATATCTCGGGCATCTTCAACAACGGCGTGACCCGGGTGCTGGCACAGGTGATGATGGCGGACTTCTTCAACCAGTCAGGCCTGCGCAAGGCGGGCAAGTCAATGTACCAGGAGAGCGCCAACTCGGGCAGTGCGGTCGAAGGAATCGCCGGGGAGACCGTCTCCGGGCAGATCTTCTCCGGCGCGCTGGAGACCTCGGCCGTCGATATCGCCCAGGAATTCACCGGGATGATCACCGCGCAGCGCGGGTTCCAGGCCAACGCCCGGATCATCACGACCTCGGACAACATGCTCGACGAACTCGTGAATATCAAGAGGTAGTGAAATAGATGTTGCGGATAACCCGACATAACTTGGAACCGTTCGAGATGACCGCGGAGCTCATACACTTCCTGGAGTCACTGCCGGGAAACGTGACCTACGTGAATATCCACGGCGAAGTGCTGGTCCGTACGGCGGATCAGCCCGGTCGGGAACCGAAGATGGATCGCAGCGAGCGGGTCCGGCCGACAGCGGCCGGACGCCGCGCTGCGGCAGCAGGAGAGTACCATGCCGGGTGAAGAAGACAAGACAGTGGTGGCGGCGGGCGATTCGGCTGCTCCGGCGGCAAAGGCCGGGAGCAAGAGCAAGCTGCTCCTCTTTGCGGGGATCGGTGTCGGGGCGATCGTGATCGGCGTCGTGCTGGCGCTGTTCGTGCTCAAGCCGATGCTGGCGCCTTCGGGGGATGCTCCTGAAAACGCGGCGGCGCAGGGACACGAAAGCGAAAAGAAGACCGAGGAGAAAAAGGCCAACGAGAAAAAGTACGAGGAGAAATCCTCCCACGGCGAGAAGGGGTCGGAAGCAGGGGAATCGCTCCTGTACTCGATCGAGGATATCGTGATCAATCCCGCCGGTACGGGCGGCTCACGATTCCTGTCGGTCTCGTTCGGCTTCGAACTCGACTCGCCGCAGATGATGATCGATTTCCGGTCGCGCGAAGCCATGATCCGCGACGCGCTGATCACGATCCTGTCGTCCAAGACGGTGGCCCAGCTGACCGACGTGCGCCAGAAAGAAATCATCCGCTACCAGATCAAGAAGCGGGTGTCGGAGCTCATGAAGACCGACGCCATAGCGGGTGTGTACTATACCGACTTTGTACTGCAGTGAGGAAGTGATTCGTGGCCAAGATCCTGACACAGGACGAGATTGATGCCCTCTTGACGACGGTATCGTCGGGCGAACAGAGCCTGGAGGACGACAAACTCCGGAACGATCGGCTGCGGTCGATCATCGCCTACGATTTCAAGCACCCGAACCGGGTCTCGAAGGATCAGCTCCGGACGCTCGAGAATATGCACGACAACTTCGCGGGCCACTACGGCTCGTCGTTGTCGGCGATCATGCGGACAATCGTGGATGTGGATCTGGTCAGCGTGGACCAGATCACCTACTCGGAGTTCATCATGTCGCTGGTGACGCCGTCGTGCACGTACACGTTCGGAGCGACGCCGCTGGACGCAGTGAGCCTGGTGGATTTCAACCCGACCCTGACGTTTTCGTTCATCGACCGGATGTTCGGCGGCAACGGGAAAATTCTCGAGACGGAACGCGAGCTCACGCCGATCGAACGGTCGGTGATGGGTCGGCTGTCGCAGCGGCTCTACCGGGACCTGGAGCGGGCATGGGAAAATATCGTCCACATCGATGTCGATCAGAAGAGCTTTGAAACGAATCCCCAGTTCATCCAGATCGTGCCGCCGGGCGAAACGGTGGTCGTGGTGTCGTTCCAGGTGAAGCTGTTCCAGTCGACGGGGTTGCTGACGATCTGCTACCCGTACGTGGCCCTTGAGCCGATCATTTCAAAGCTCTCGGCCCAGAACTGGATCGATGCGACGAAGAAGAAGCCGGAATCCTCGGACCGGGACGTCAACCTCACCAACCTCCGCGGAGTCGGCATCGACCTGTCGGCGGTTCTTCTGAACACCTCGATCAAGATGCGGGATTTCCTGCATCTGGAGGTCGGGGACGTGATTCCGTCAGAGAAAAAAATCAGTGTCCCGGTTGAGCTGTTTGTCAACCGCCGGTGCAAGTACCGGGCGCGGCCGGGGCTTTCAGGCAAGAAGCGGGCGGTTCAGGTAGTCGAAGTGTGCGACAACTTATCGGAGGAGAAGCGATAATGACAGACCGTGAGAAAATGGCGCCTCAGGACGAGGCCCAACTCGCGCAACCCGATGCCGACGCGCTGGCCGATCTCGGCGATTCCGGCGGTGCCGGAGAATCCGAGTCGGAGGTGCAGGAGGCGCTCAAGAAGGTGGTCAACGAGAGCGATATGTCCGAGGCGGACGCCGAAGCGGCCATGATGGCGATGCTGGAAGACCTGCCGCAGGAATCGGCCAAAGCTGCGCCGGAAGACATTCACTTCGGATCGGCCGATGTATCCCGCGCGGAATTCCAGCATCTGTCGGAACCGGCTTCGAAGCCGGCGCCGCGCAATATCGACCTGCTGATGGACGTGGCGCTGCCGATTGCGATCGAGTTGGGACGGACGCGGATGTCGATATCCGATATCCTGGCGCTCGGGCCGGGGTCGGTGGTCGAGTTGAACAAGCTGGCCGGCGAACCGGTCGATGTGCTGGTCAACGGAAAGATCGTCGCCAAGGGCGAAGTAGTGGTGATCGACGAGAACTTCGGCGTGCGGGTAACGCAGCTCATGACGCCGGAAGAACGCCTGAAATTGCTGGCCGATGAACAGTAAACAGAACAAACGGAACGCGACGATCGCGGCGGTGCTCATCGCGGTGGCCCTGATGGGGCTCGTGTTGATGAACGGCGGCCAAACCTCGGCCGAACGAGGGGTCGACCTGGCGAACTTCAACGCGGCGCAGTCACAGGAAGTAGTGACGCCTGCGGAGTTTTCCGGATCGGCTTTGCCGTCGCTCATGCGGATCTTGAGCGCTCTGGCCATCACGATCGCGTGCATCTACGCCGGCATCTACGCCCTCAAGCGGATGAGCGGCAAGCGGGGAGGATTTGGCGGATCCCGCAATCTCGAGATAATCGAGACAACCGCAGTCGCGCCGAAAAAGATGATCTCGCTCGTTCGGGTGGCCGACAAGGCGATCCTGCTCGGTGTAACCGAGAGCGGCATCACTATGCTGACCGAGTTGACGGCCGAGAAGACGGCGGAGATCCTGGCGGCGACTCGGGCGGCGGAAGAAACGGACGGATTTCAAAAGGCGCTGCAGGCGGCCGGCGGCACACTGCGCGCATTCGGCCTAAAGAAGAAACAGGCAACACTGTCGGCATAAGCCGGGGCGATGCGCCCACAGGCGCAACTACGCGTGATATGGATGTCGCGCGACAACGAGATATAGGATATGAAGAAATTGCTCCTCATCGGCGCCGCTACAGCCGGCGTTCTCATGTTCGTGACGGGCGACTTACTCGCCCAGAGCCTCCCGAAGATCTCAGTGGAGGTCGGACAAACGGCCGACCCGAAAGAGCTCTCCACGACCCTGCAAATCATCCTCCTCCTCCTGACAATCCTCGCGCTGGCGCCATCGATCCTGATGATGGTAACATCGTTTATTCGGATTGTGGTGGTAATGTCGTTCTTGCGCAGCGCGATGGGCGTGCACCAGATGCCGCCGAACCAACTCCTGGTGGGATTGTCGCTGATCCTGACGTTCTTCGTGATGGGGCCAACCGTCGACAAGTCGTACAACGAGGGGATAAAGCCCTACATCGAAAAGCAGATCACGGGGAAAGAGGCATACGAGAAGGCGGTGGGGCCATTCCGCCAGTTCATGTTGGCGCAAACGCGGGAGAAGGACCTCGCGCTGTTCGTGAATATTGCCAAACTCGACCAGCCCGAAAAGCCGGAAGACATACCCATCCAGGTACTGGTGCCGGGGTTTGTGATCTCCGAACTGCGCACTGCCTTCCAGATCGCATTCGTGCTGTTCATTCCGTTCCTCGTGATCGATATGGTAGTGGCCTCCGTGCTCATGTCGATGGGCATGATGATGCTGCCGCCGGTGATTGTATCGTTACCGTTCAAGATCCTGCTCTTCGTGCTGGTCGACGGCTGGTACCTGCTGGTCAAGTCGCTGGTGGAATCGTTCCGCGTGTGAGGTTAAGAAAATGACTCCTGAGATGGTAGTGGCGATCGGACGTGAAGCGTTGTCGGTAACACTCCTGATATCGGGGCCGATGCTGATTTTCGGGCTGGTGGTGGGGTTGGCGATCTCGATCTTCCAGGCAATTACGCAGATCCATGAGATGACCCTGACTTTTGTGCCGAAGATCCTCGCGATCGGACTGGCGCTCTTGATCTTCCTGCCGTGGATGATCAGCATGGCGACCGATTTCACCCGGCACATGTTTGACCTGATTCCGCAGCTGGTGGGGTAGAGGTGAAGAAATCGACTCAAGAAGCGGGCGGGACCGCCCGATACTACTGGATGA
>JBGSIV010000107.1:0-24095 GCA_041742355.1 Candidatus Zixiibacteriota bacterium | reverse complement strand
GCCGCCCATCATGCCGCCCAACATCCCACCCATCATGCCGCCGACAAACGGCCCGCCGAACCGGCGACCGCCCCCGCCGCCGCGACGGCTGATAATCGAGAAGATGATGAACAGGATGATCAGTCCGATGATGCCAATGGGGGATTTCTGTCTTCCGCCGCCGTCTTTCGGCTCGGGGGGATTGTACTCCCCGCCGATCGCGGCCACGATTCCGTCGAGCACCGCATCCACCCCGCCGGCGTAATCCCCCTGGCGGAAGTGCTGTGCCATCGGCGACTGACGGTTCACCAGCCGCCCGGCCTCCAGATCGGTGAGATCCCCCTCAAGGCCGTACCCCACCTCCACCCGCGCTTTCTTCTCTTCGACTGCGACGACAAACAGCACGCCGTTGTCTTTCCCGGCCTTGCCGATTCCCCACTCCCGGAACACGTCGTAGGCGTATTCCTCGATCGCCCGGCCGTTCATCGACTGGACGATCAGCACGCCGATCTCGCTGCCGGTCGAGCTCCGGTACGCCAGGACCTTGTCCTCGAGCATTCCGAGCGCGTTCCGGTCGAGCACACCGGCGTAATCGTTGACCGGGCCCTTGTAGCCGGGGATCTCCGCGGCGGCCAGAACGGCCGCCGCGAGCACGAGAAGGACTATCGGCAGGGTAAGTCTTTTCACAGGCGTCATTGCTTACTGGTTGAAGGCGTCGCGCACGCTCGGCGCAGACTGGGCTTCTTCGGACGCCGCGAAATACTCTTTCTCGTACGGGAAGCCGAACACCGACCCCGCCACCAGCGCTTTGACCGTCCGCTGCCGGAACACGTTGTAGTCGCGCACGACTTCGTTGTAGGCCCGGCGTTCCTGCGTGATCCGGTTCTCTGTTCCCTCAAGCTGGACCAGCAGGTCGGAGTACATCTGGTCCCCCTTGATCTGGGGATACTGTTCGACCACGACATTGATGAGCGAGTTCAATTGGCGTGAGAGCTGTCCCGAGAGCGAATCCAAGAGCGCGGGGTTGCCGCTCTTGAGCGCCTGCTCCGCCTCGCCGCGGACATCGATCACCCGCTGGCGCATAGCGATCACCTCAGTCAGGGTCGCTTTCTGCTGCTCCATGAAATTGTCCACCGCCGCCACCAGGTTCGGCACCAGGTCGAACCGGCGCTGGTATACGTTCTGCACCTGCGACCACTGCGCGTCGACACCCTGCGACCGGTCGATCAGGCCGCCGCGCCCCGACCAGATCCACATGCCCGCGATAATCACGATGACAATCAGGACGCCCAGAGTGATGCCGAATACCTTCATTGCTGACTCCTTCGTTACAGCCGCTTGCCCGACTCACCCGGCCTGCGTTTCGCGGCCGATGACCGCCCGGGCGGGGCGGCGCAAACCGTTATTTACCAGCTATATCGTTCCCGGGAGATCCCCGGGCAACAACAACAATACGCCACCGCGCAGGTTCTATTCAACCTATATGTGAAATTCGACAATATCCTCGTCCGACAACACGAACTCGTTTGTCACCCGCTGCCCGTCGAACTTCCCCTTTCCCCAGACTTTCGCGAACTTGAGCTTGGCCAGGAAGTCCTTGTGGAGCGCGACCGCCGCATCGGCTACGGTCCCGCCGATCGGCAGGACAATCGGGTCGGCGTAGTCCGGCTCGTGGCCGACCGGCTTGGTGTACACCCGCATGATCTTGAGCTCTTCGAACACCGCCCGGCGGAAGCGCGCGAGGCTGTCGTCGTCGATCACCGAGGTCTCGACTATCCGGAACCCCGGGAACTCCGCCGAAAGCGCCGCCCGCCGGGAGCCATCCTCGTCCTCGAACAACTTGTGCGCGATAATAATCGTCTTCTTGTAGCTGTATTTCGGGTCGGGCGGCTCCGCCTCGACCTCTGGCTTCAGAATGACCCGCTTCTCCTCGAGCGTCCTGATCACAAACCGGAGGTCCTCCAGCATCGTGTCCGCTTCAAGATCACACACCAGCGCCACAATGTCCGCGTTGCGGATTAGCCCCGTCATGTAGCCCTCGTACAGCTCCGACGAGATCGGCGGTGTGTCGATCAACTGGAATTGCACGCGCTCGAATTCCATCATGCCCGGCATCGGCTCGCGAGTCGTGTACGGGTAGTCGCCGATTTCGGGCTTGGCCGCTGTGAGGGCGTCCAGAAGCGACGATCTTCCTGAGTTGGGCGGTCCGATGAGGATTATCTGCGCCGCTCCTTCCCGTTCGATAAAATCTTTGGCCGCGACCTGGTGTGACCCGCCGCCGGCCTTGGTGCCGCCCCCTTCGATTTCCTTGCGGTGTTTGGAGATCTTGGCCTTCATCTCGGCCTGGAGCTTGTCGGTCCCTTTGTGTTTGGGCATGATCCGCAGGAGTTCCTCGGCCATGCGCAGCCGTTCGCGGGGGTCCTTCTCGGCCCGGTAGGCCCGTTCGAGCTCATAGTACTGTGGTGGTAGGTTTGCCGGCATACTGGAAGTTAATACGGCGGAAAACGGTAGGTCAAGCACGGGTTTGAGGGGGTGACTTGCGAGTAGTTCACCCGACAGGAGTCATTGCGAGCGCAGCGAAGCAATCTCTCCTTTGGCCTGGCCGTTGGTACGAATCTTCTCCCACCGCAAGCGGTGGGGCACCCTGGCTTTGACCAAGCGCTCGAACCAATCTTTTCCCACCGCAAGCGGTGGGGCACCCTGACTTTGGGCGAGCCGTTGGTACGAATCTTTTCCCACCGCAAGCGGTGGGGCACCCTGGCTTTGGGCGAGCCGCCGGTACGAATCTTCTCCCACCGCAAGCGGTGGGGCACCCTGACTTTGGGCGAGCCGTTGGTACGAATCTTCTCCCACCGCAAGCGGTGGGGCACCCTGGCAGCCTACGGACCCCCCCTATCTCCCGAGTTTCCTCACCACATCCCCCACGACCTCGCACACCCGATCCACCTGGCCGAGCGTCAGAATAGGATACAACGGCAACGTCACCGCCCGCCTCCACGCCCACTCCGTATTCGGGAAATGCCCCCCCGACAACTGAAACGCCTCCCGGTACCACGACATCTCATACACCGGCTTGTAGTGCACGCCGCACTCCACCCCCCGTGCCGCCATTTCCCGGATAAACCGGTCTCGCCCGATCCGCAACGCTTCCGTCTTCAGTTTGATGATAAACAAATGCCATCCGTGCGAATGGTTCGGTTCCACCACCGGCGGGATGACGTAATCTTCGTACGCCTTCAAATTCTCCAGATACCGCTCCGCCCGTTTCCCTCGCGCCGCCTGATTCTTCTTGAACTGCTCCAGTTCCCCCAGCCCCAGCGCCGCACTCAACTCCGACATGTTCGCCTTCCAACCGAACTCGACCACATCGTACTCCCACGCGTTCGCTGTTTTGCGCTCGTAGGTCGAGCTGCTCAACCCGTGGCGCGCGATCAATCGCAACCGGTCGATCAGCGGCTTGTGCCGCGACACCAGCATGCCGCCTTCTCCCGAGGTCACGTTCTTCGTCGAGTAGAACGAATACACCGCCGCGTCGCACCAGTGCGGAATCGCCTTGCGCCGGTACTTCCCGCCGATCGCGTGCGCCGCATCCGACACCAGGAGCAGCCGGTTCGAATCACAGATATCATTCAGCTGATCGTACTCGCACGGATACCCGGCGAGATCTACCGGCACAACCGCCGCCGTGGTTTTCGTGATCTTCCGCTCAACTTCATCCGGATCGATGGTCAGCGTTTCCGGATCGATATCGGCAAACACCGGCGTTCCCCCCGCCTGCATGATCGCCTCGACCGTCGCAATGAACGTGTACGGTGTCGTGATCACCTCGCGCCCGAGCAACCCGCCGTAGGCCGCCAGAGTCAGGTGCAGCGCCTGGGTTGCGCTCGCCAGCGCCACCGCGTTCTCCACCCCGGTCAGTTTCGCCACCGCCGCCTCGAACGCTTTCACCTTTGGCCCGGCGGTCAGCCAGCCCGAGGATAGCGTGTCGTTCACCTGACGCCGGGCCGACGCCGACACCTTCAGGTCGAACAGCGGGATTCTCTTACTTGCGCTTTTTGTGGTCATGGATCAGCCTTTGGTAGAGCTCCGCCATCGAATCGAGCGACCGCTCCCAGTCGTAGTTCTCACATGCGTATATCCGTCCCTGATTTCCCATCCGTTCCCGCGCGCCGGCATCTTTCGCCAGTGTCAGTATCGCTTTTGCCAGTGCCCCGACATCTCCCGGCGGGACCAGAATACCCGTTTCCTGGTCGCGCACGACCTCCGGCACTCCGCCCACGCGCGACGCAATCACCGCCCGGCCCGCGGCCGAGGCCTCCACCGCCGCCACCCCGAACGACTCGGAGTCCATCACCGACGGCATCACCATCATATGGTGCGCCTGCAGGAACGCGGCGATCTCCTCGTTCGGCACAAACCCGACAAACTCCACGATATCATCCAACCCCAGGTTGGCCGCTTCCCAGATCAACTGCGGCTTCATCTCCCCCTCCCCGGCGATTGAAAGCCGGATCTCCGGGAATTCCTTCCGCACGAGCGCCAGCGCCTTCAGGAGGACATCCGCGCCGTACTTCGGCTTGAGGTTCTTGATATAGCACAACCGCACCGGCGGCGTCGGCGGCGCACAGGTGACCTCCGCCGGTATCTTCACCCCGAACGGAATCACCGTGGTCTTCGGCTCCAGGCACCCGTCCAGCGAAACGACCGTATCTTTCAGGAAGGCACTTGTCGCCGTGATGTGGGTCGCGCGCCGAAGCACTGCTCGGATCAGCCGTCGCTTGAATCCCCCGTTGGGAAAATCGATGATATCCGCTCCCCAGACCGACACGACGTTTGGTTTGAACCGGGCGTGCGCTGTCCAGAAGCCGAACCCGGTGACATAGTGGCCGTGGATCAGATCCGGGCGGAACTCTTTCGCCGCCGCGACGGCTTTGGACGCCAAGGTCAGGTATGACCACCGTCCCGAACGCGGCAGCACAATTGTCTCGCAGTCCGGCATGGCCGGCCCGCCGAGCGAGATCAGTCGCATCGCAAATCCGCGCGATTGCAATCCGCGCATCCAGCGCTGGACGTGGGTCGAATCGGCCCAGCCGAATACGGCGATCCTCGCGGTCATTTACACCCCGCTCCCCTGCGCCGTGCGGCGCATCCACAGGCTCCCGAACTGGTCGCGCAATCCGAGCATGAATCCAATCATGGCGTAGCCCGCCAATAGCGTTATCCCGGCAATCGCAATTCTTCCCACCGCCGCCAGCCGAGACAGATCCCGCATCCCTTCCGGCAGCCACTGGAGCACAACTATTGCCAGCGCCGAGGCCGCCACACCCGCGATCAGGATCCGCACCAGGGTCCACACGAACGCCCGGCCCCCTTCCGGACGGACCCGCCGTACCACGGTCGCCACCAGCACCAGCGCAAATCCGACCTCGGCCAGGGAGGTCCCCGCCGAAATCCCGGCGTACCCGACCCAGCGCGAGAGTACCGCCGTGCCGATCGCTTTCACCGCGAACACGCCGACCGCCGCATAGAACACTGCCCGCACCCAGCCACCCGAATAGCACGCCCGGATAGACATGGACACCAGGAACAGCGCGATCAGCGCTGGCAGATACGGCCGCAGGACTGTCACCGTGATCGCCGTGGAGGTCGGATCAAACTCACCCCGCTGGAAGAGCAGGTACACCACCTCCGGCGCGCTCACAAACAGCGCTCCGGCGATCGGCACCGCCAGCAGGAAGGCCACGGTGATGCTCCGGCTGTACAGGCCCCAGAACTTCTTCCGATCCCCCTCCCCGCTGTGCGCCGAGAAAATCGGAAACACGACCGCCCCGATCGCGAACCCGACAATCGAATCCGGCAGTTGCACCAGCACCTGGCTGTAGTTGAGCGCGGAGACAATCCCCTCGCCGAATTGCGGCGCGAAGTACCGATCGATCAGGAAATACGACCGGTTGATCAGTTCGATGACAATCAGCGCCCCCGCTGTCGTCACGAGGAACTTCGTTTCGTCGGTGAACACCTGCGGACGGTACCCCCCGAACGAGTGCACCCCCGCCAGCCGCAGGCCGAGGTAGATATTCTGCACGAGTAATCCGCCGATCCAGCCGAGGGCAATCGCACTCACGCCGAGCGAGTCGGCAAAAAAGAAAATGCTCCCAATCGAGAACAGGTTGAACACGATGTAGCCAAACGCCGGGTAGGAATAGATCCGCTTCACATTGAGAAAGGCCCGCATGAATGCTTCGCCCACTCCGAGCACCACCGCCACTGCTGTGATCCGGCTGTAGAACACGACCTGCGCGTAGTCGGCCGCAAGGTAATCGACGGTCCAGAACCGCAGCAGGAGCGGAGCGGCCAGCACAAGTACCGCCGCCATGATTATCGCCGCCACCGCGCCCGAATTCACCAGGGGCCAGAAATCGGGCGCCGTGCTCCCCTGCGCCGCCTGCAGTTTTCGGGTGAGATACGGGACAAAGAGGTAGTATCCGGCGTAGTTGAAAATACCGTACGCGAGGGCCGAGAACATGATCGCCACGAGGTACAGATCGTACTGTGCGCTGGTACCGAAGCGGTGCGCAATCACCACTTCACGCAGAAACCCCAGCACGCGCGACAGGAGCAGCACCCCGGCCACTCCGAACACCGCCCGCGACACGGACCCGCCGCTCATCCGACCTCCGGTCGTTGCGGCGGGTCATCGCCGTAGTCCTGTCCACACACGCTGTCCATACCCCGCTGACTCCGGTTGCTTCGCGGCTACCGGAAAATCTGCTTCACCGCCTCGATGACTTCCTGCTGCTCCGCCGCGGTCAGTTCCGAGTAGATCGGGATCGACAGGACTTCCGCGGCCGCTTTGTTCGACACCGGGAAATCCTCCGGCTTGTATCCGAGGTAGGCGAAACACTCCTGCACGTGGAACGGCACCGGGTAGTAGACTTCGCAGCCGATTCCCATGCCCTTCAGTTTCGCCATCACCTCGTCGCGGTTCGGCACGGCGATCGTGTACTGGTTGAATATGTGGAAGGTCGAATAATCCTTCACGACCGGCGTCTTGATCTCTTTGATCCCCTTGAACGCCTCGGTGTACCGCTTCGCGTTCTCGATCCGCTTCTTCGACCACCCCTCCAGGTGCGGCAGCTTCACACGCAGGGCCGCCGCCTGTACCGACGCCAGCCGCGAATTGTATCCCACGAGCTTGTGGTAGTACTTCGGCTCGGCCCCGTGCTGGCGAAGAATCCGAATCGCCTGGTTGTTCTCCTGATGGTCCGTCACGATCAGGCCGCCGTCGCCGATCGCCCCGAGATTTTTCGACGGATAGAACGAGTAGCAGCCGTAGTCGCCAAACGATCCGCACGGCCGCCCCTTGTACATCGCGCCGATCGACTGCGCCGCGTCCTCAACCACCTTCAGATTGTAGCGCTTGGCGATTTCCATGATCGCATCCATATCGGCCATCTGGCCGAACAGGTGCACCGGCATGATGACTTTGGTATGTTTGGTGATCGCATCCTCGATCAGCGCGGGATCGATATTGTATGTGTCCGGCTCGATATCGACCAGCACCGGCTTGGCCCCGAGGCGCGACACGACACCGGCGGTCGCGAAGAACGAGAAATCCGTGGTGATCACTTCATCCCCCGGCCCCACTCCGCACGCCCGGAGCGCCAGGAGCAACGCGTCGGTTACCGAGGCGACGCCGATGCCGTGGCGGACACCGCTCACGTGCGCGATCTCCTCCTCGAGCTTGGTCACCTCCGGCCCAAGAATAAACTGGCCGCTGGCGAGAACCCCGAGAACGGCCTCGTCCATCTCCCGTTTCAGCGCCTTGTACTGCCGTGTAACGTCCAGAAGCGGTACCGCCATAACACTCGACTCCTTACTCGTCTTTCCAGCCTTGATTTTTGAGCTTCTGCTCTTCGGGCACATCGCGGAACACCTTCGCCGGCATCCCGACCACAATCTTTCCATCGGGTACATCGGTCGTCACCACCGCACCCGCCCCGACCAGCGCATCCTCGCCGATTGTTTTCCCGGGCAGGATTGTCGAATTGACCCCGATCCGCCCACCCTTCTTCACCGTCACTCCCTTGAAGTGCTTGAACCGCTCCTGCGTGCGCCCCACGAAATTGTCGTTCGAGGTCGCCACGCACGGCGCGACGAACACTCGGTCGCCCAGTTCGGAGTACGCCGTGATGTACACGTTGGTCTCCAGCTTGCAAAACTTGCCGATCTTGCAGAAATTTTCGATTGCCACCCCGCGCCCCACGATCGTCTTCTTGCCGATCGTGACATTTTCGCGCACGGTCGACAGGTCGGCCACCAGCACGCTCTCGCCGATTTCGCAGCCCCGGTAAATCACCACGCCGGTCCCGATAATGCAGTTGGAGCCGATCGTGCACGGCGACAGTTCCTGCTCCTTCGTCACGGCCGAGTTGGCGGCCCGCATCGGCAGCTTGCCGATGACCGCGTTGTCGTCGATCCGCACGTTGTCGCCGATAATGGTCCCTTCGTGGATCACCACGTGGTGGCCGAGCACACATCCCCGGCCGATCCTGACCCGGTCACCCAGCACACAGTACTCCCCCACCTGTGAGGACGCATCGATTCGTGCGCCGGGGGCAATAGTGGAAGTCGTCATCTGATAGGTTCCTTCTGCTTCAGTGGGTTAACGGAGGGTTGGCCCGACTCGCACTCGCGCTTCCCGATCAGGCCGCCCAGCGGCGCTTCACACCGGGCAGCCAGCCGAACCACGCCCGCACGAACAACTGCACCCGGCGGTAGTTCTCCGGGTTGCTCGCCTGCATCCGGGCAACATAATCCACCAGCGCCGCCAGCATCACCGCCGCCAGCACCGACAGAATAAACGTCGAAAGCACGATCACCCGGCGCTGCGGACGGCTCTTGATTTCCGGCGGCATCGCCCGGTCGAGCACCGACAGCGTCGGCGTCTTCTCCTGCTCCTGGTACTTCACCTCTTCGAGCTGTTCGAGCAGCATCCGGTAAATCGACTCGGCCACCCGCACGCGGCTGTAGAGCACCTCGTATTGCCCGCGGAGGCTCGGAATGGCCGACACCGGCAGCGAGAAGAAGGAGCTGTCGGGGTTGCTCCGTTCCAGTTGATCGAGCTGATTCTGCACGGCCTCGCGGCGGTGCCTGAGGTCCCGCAGCTGGGTGTTCTCGGTGCCCAGTGTCTGCTCCAGCATGGCGATCTCCAGCGTGAGCCCGGCCATCGTGCTTTTCAAGCCGGCCGCCTGGTCGATCGCCAGCCGTGTCTGCTCGTCGAAATCGATTGCCCGGTTGACCATTTGGAACTCCTGGAACCTGGCCCGGGCCGTGTCCAGTTCCGAACGCGCCTGCTCCAGGCGCTCCGCGACAAACGCACGGTTCTGCCGAACCCGTTCGGTCACGATATCGCGGTTGATGCTGTCAAGCACCGCCACAAACGCGTTGGCCATGTCCGCCGCACGCGTCGGGTCTTTATCCTCCACCGAGATTTCGAGCAACCCTTCCTCGGTCACCCGAAACGCCGCCCGGTCCATCAGGACATCGTACGTCTCGACAAAATTGTCCTCGCGGTAGAGTGTCTGCAGGTCGAACCGGTCGATAATCTCACGCGCGATTGTCCGGCTCTTGAGCATCCGGGCGTAGACGTCCGACGGTGTCACCATCACCGGCAGATTCAATCCCCGGGTCACCGACACTACTTCGGCGAGCTGTCCCGGTCCCGGCGACGGCAACGACAGGTCTTTAGGCGGAAGCAGAAGGGCGGTCGCGCGGTACCACTTGGGCAGCACGAATGCCACCGCCACCGCGCTCAATGTGGCCAGCAGCACGAACGCCATGATGAACGTCCGGCGCCGTGCCAGCAGCTCCAGAAAGAGCCAGAAATTGTTGGTTTGTTCGCGATCTGTCACCGGAGTTCCTCCCGCCGGCGGACCAGGATCTCATCGCCGTCGTGCGCCAGCACGTCCACCGGGCTTTGAGTCGTCATCCGCGAAATCCGGTGGAACAGCTCGACCGACTTCTGGTCAGCCGACGGCAGAAATCCGCCCGCCGCCCGGACGTAGTCCGCCACCGATTTGCCTGACTCATAAGGGAACATACCCGGATTATACACCTCGCCGCTGACCAGAACGTAGCCCACCGACAGCGGCACGAAGATCGAGTCTCCCTGGCGAAGCGGGAACGGCCGAATTTCCTGCGGCGAATTGACCAGGTTGCCGATCGCATAACGATTACCCGCCCGGGACACCGCCTCGATCGGGACTTTGCGGAACACTGTCAATTCCGAGGGCGCCGCGGTCGGCAGGAAACCGCCCGCAGCCGCGATCACATCGGCAAGGGTTGAGGACTCATCGATCGGATGTCGACCCGGGATCTGCACCGCCCCGAAGACCGTTACCCCGTCCTCGGCCTCCGGTCCGCGCTGCAGCGGCACAAGAACGATATCTCCCGCCTGTAGCTCAACGCCTTCGGCCGGCATCTGCCCGGTTCCGCGGATGACGGTGATCTTCGCGCTGTCAGCCGTGGCGCGTAGTCCGCCGGCCAGCGCAATGAGGTCGGCCACTGTCTCGCCCGGCACGAACTCTATCTCGCACGGCCGCGCTACTTCTCCAACCACGTTCACTATCTTGTCCGATCGCGGCGGCACAATCACCGCAAAACCGCCATACACCGCCGGATCCCAATTGCTCTCACCGAGGTAGCGCGCCCGATCGAGGTCAACCGGCACATCCTCGGGCCCTCCCTCCAGCCGGATCACCCGGCGTGACCCGCCGGGCAGAACCCCGCCCGCCGAGTCGATGAGTTCCGAAACTCGCTGCGAGGTAAAGGCAGCGTACAGACCCGGTTCGGCCACCGAGCCACCGACTCGAATCGCCACAAGCCGCGGCTGCCCGACTGAGATCACTATGCGATCCGCCCGGTAGAGGCGGCCCAGGGCCTCGCCCAGTTCCGCGCGGACAGCCGCCAGCGTCTTCCCCCGGAGATCATACACCCCCAGGGTCGGATGCACCACCATGCCTTCGGCGTCAACCGATAGCGATAGGGGCGCGACCTGCGTCCCGATAAACGTGACTTTGAGAAGATCGCCCGGACGGATCAAATACCGATCGGGCTTGATCGGCGTATCATAGAATCGATAACCGGTCGCGCCGACCGTATCGTCCTGGGCCAGAACACCGCCGGCGAAGACCGCCACCTGCAGAAGAATCATGAAGAAAGCGCGTATCAAAGGCTTGCTCCGAACCGAGTTTCTATGGGGAAACCTTTCCCCGGCAACCATATCGGGAAAGCATACGGAACGACGGCGGGAATGTCAACGGCTATCCCGCCGCACGTACCGTGAGCGGCGCTCCGAACAAGCCCCGGCGCCAGACGACCATTCCGGCCAGTGTCAGGAGTGACACCGCCAGCCCGTGGTAGAAGTACGGCGTTCGATACCGCAACACCACCGTCTGCTCCCCCGCATTGACCGGAAATGAAATCAATCCCTGCATCTCCCCCAGCCGCCGTCCGTCGTCCGCCCGCCATCCCGCGTCAAACCCCATCCCGACCACCAGTTCGCCCCCCGAGGTTCCGCCTTTCACCCGATACGTAATCACATTCGGCGTGTACTCCCGGGTCAGCACCTCAACTTCCCCGCCCGCCACGAACTCGGGGTAGACCGCATTGTCCGGTCCGACCAACCCCCGGCTCGGATGATACGCCGACAACCAGGGGGATACGAGCGAACCCCGGTTTGCCAGGTAGTTCTCGAATGCTTTTGGCCGCTGATCCACCACATGGCGGAATTCCTCCGACCGCACCACCTGCCGCGCCGGCCGGTTAAACGCTTCGTTCATAATCGGCCATGCGAGCACCAGGTTGGTGAGCACGATAATTCCCGCGGCCGAGTACAATCCGATCCGCAGCACGCGCTCCCGGCGCCACCCGACGATCATCTGCCCGACATATGAGAACCCCAGCCCGCCGAGGATCGCCACCGACAGAATCACAAACCCGAACGCCCGCCCGGTCGCCCGGAGCGAGGAGAACCCCGGCAGCGAGGTCAGCATTCTCCACGGCGACAGCGCCCCAAAATCACCCAGTCCCAGCAGGAGGAAGAACCCCGCCAGCACCAGCCAGTACCAGTGCGCCCGAAACCGCTTCACCAGAAGGTACGCCGCCAGAAGTACCAGAAGCGGCGAGACATACGCCCCGTATTCGTGCCACGCCCACTTCTGCGGGTAGAAGTTGGTCGCAAACAACGAGTGTTTCAGCCCGAAGAAGATCTTCCCGAGCGCCGACACCGGAACCGATTCGTCGGTGTCCACGGTCCAGCGGTTCTGAACCATGTAGACCACCATCGGTACCACTTTCACCGCCGCCACTCCGATTGCGAGCACCACCGCGGCGATGAAGCTCCTGATCTCCGCCGCTGTCCTGAAGTGAATCCCCCGCATGATAAGGAGCAGTCCCGTGAACATCATCGTGTACAGGAACGGCACTGCCGCCCCGTTCCCCAGGATCATCAGCGCGAGCGCGATTATCGCCCCAATCAGGTACCGACGATCCTTCGCTCCTTCCAGCACGAAGTGGATGAACCAGGGCAGGAAGGCATAATGGGTAAACGGCATATGCCCCTCGGCAAAGTGCATCGCGAGGTGCACCGATCCGAAGTATGCGACCGCCGCGACCGCCGCCCCGGCCTTTGATATCCCCAAGGTCCGCCCCAGTCGCATGCTCCCCCAGAACCCGAGGAAGTACGCGATCAACACCTGCAGCTTAAGTCCGATGACAGCTCCGAATATCAGGTAGAGGAGGAAGAACGGCGTGAGCACCGCCACTTCCGGGTGATGAAACAGGATGTTTCCCCCCGACAGGTACGGATTCCAGAATGGAAATTGTCCGTAGTCGAGAACGCTCCCCGCCGGAACCGCCGCGATGGTCAGGAAGAGATCCCAGTCCCGCACCCCCCACCAGGTCAACTTGAGCAGGAAGGGCAACGCATAGTAGACGGCCAGCAGGAGTGCCGCGCCGAGTTGGAGCACCGTGTCGGTGCCGATGCCGCCGCTACCGAATCTGCTGCCACGAACTTTGAGCTTTCGCCAATCCATGCCTGATACTACCTTGCTGCCGATCTACCGGGTCCGTCGTCACCGCTTGCTGCAAGGGGTCGCCCACAGCTTGCTGTGGGATCCCCGGATGTCACAATGCCGACACCGAGAGCAACTTAATGAATTTCACCGCCCTGAAAAGCAAAAGTTTCCTCGCCCCCTCCCTCCTCTTTGGCCTCTACCTGGCGGTGATGCTCTCCCTTCTCGGCACCGGCGACCGAAAATACGACCCGCTGTGGCGTGTGCTCACCCAGTGGGATGGGCAGCACTACCTGTCGATCGCCGCCACCGGCTACGAGGCGTTTCCCTGCCCAGATAATCCCGCCTGGGTATGCGGGAATGTCGGCTGGTTCCCTCTCTTACCGATGGCAGCCCGCGCTGTGGACCTGATCCTCAGTCCAATCGGTCTCGACATGCGCTGGAGTCTGCTCATCACGAGCTTCATCGCCTTCTATCTTGCGCTGCTCCTTCTCTACCGCCTGGTGGCCGCCCGATTCGATCATGCCGTGGCCCTGACCTCGCTCGGCGCCCTGCTTCTCTTTCCGACTTCGTTCTACTTCCTGACCGCGTTCCCGTATGCGGTGTACCTCCTGCTGGCTGTGAGTGTCTTCTACTTCCTCGATCGGGAGCGCTACTGGGCGTGCGCTCTTCCGGCCGGCCTCCTTGCGGTGACCTACCCTTCGGGGATTGTCATCACCCTTCCGATCCTCTGGACCCTCATTGCCCGCTGGCGCTCCCTGGCGAACCGACAGCGCCTTGCTCTCGCATCAGGTGTCGCCGCCGCCGGAGTCGCTTTGATCCTCTATGCCCTCTACTACTGGATCCGATTCGACGATTTCTTCCTCTATGTCCACTTCCAGTCAAAACCCTACTACGCCCACGAGGCCGCTTTCCCGCTGATTCCGATATTCGACGCTGTCATGAATCTCTCCGGCGCTCACCCCATTCGCGTTATACTCATTTTCACGGCCGCGCTCCTGGCTCTCTTCTACACGCGCAAGGTCCCTGTAAGCTGGCAGATCTACCTGTGGGCGGTGCTGCTTTTCACTCCGTCCGCGGGAACAACCGACAGTTACTACCGCCACATTGTGGTCGCTTTCCCGCTCGCGGTCATGATCGGCCTGAGTGTGAAATCACCCCGCCGCCGATGGCTCCTCCCTGCCTACGCTGTTGCTTCACTCATTCTGCTCTGGACCATCTACCTGTCCCAGTACAAGGCCGGCTCCCTGATGTAGATTGGCGTGGTCACCGGATCCTGGTTTTCCCGCCATTTCACTGAAGCCGCCAAATTCGGCTTCCGATTTCGCTTTTTCGTCGCCTCGACTCTCCACTTTTTCCACCCGCATTTTCAAAAAGGAGTTATATTGTATGAGTTGACCCGCAGGGTCTTACGGGTCTCTTGGCGACGCAAGGTAAACAAGATCATACATATACCGCAGGAAAGGCGGGCGCTATGAAACTGTTCCGTTGCCGACTAGACATCCTCTCCCTGATCCTCAGTGGCATTCTGCTCACCGGTGTCATCTCAGCTTTTGCTAACGTTCCGAAAACTATGAGCTACCAGGGCATGGCCACCGATGAACTGGGGACCCCACTTCCCGACGGTGAGTACTCGTTTCGTTTCCAGCTCTGGGACCATCCCGTTGCTGGAACTATCCTGTGGGACGAATTCACCCCGCTTACCACGACCTCCGGGCTGTTCACTCACCAGCTCGGGAGCATCACCCCTATTCCCGACTCAGTCTTCACCAAATACGACTCGCTGTACCTGGCCATTCACGTCGGTCCTCAAGGTCTCTCTCCCCGCATACCGGTTGCCTCCGTGGGTTACGCCCGGCGGGTTGGCACGCTCGACGGTGCGTCGGGCGGAGATGTCACCGGATCAGTAACACTCAGGGACGTCACGTATGACGAACTCAAAGTCAGCCTGAATGCCTCCCCGGGAAGCCCGGGAAACATCAGTATTGCGAGGGGCGACGGCTACTGGGGTATGTCCATAAGTGGCCAGCCCTACCTCGGCCTCTGGGGACCCGATCGGTTAGCCTGGTTCGATCTCTCGGAAAGCGGCTCAGCATCGGTAGTTCTCCCCTCCAATGCCATCCAGGCGAGCGAGATGCTCGATGAACCAGGTGTCGGCAGCGACAACACCGCGTCTGTAACCCTGACCGGCACGCCCCAGTTTCTGGCTGGCCGGACCATGACTGCCCCGACCGATGGATATGTGCTGGTGATCGCCACCGCCCATGCGTCAATCCTGCACACCAACGGCACACAGAGCACATGTATACTTGGCCTCTCTGACGACATGTCCAGTTACGTCAACTCGACCATGAGCAGAATTTCCCTTCCTTCGATTATGCCGTCGGCTATCTACGAATTTCCGCTCGCGACTCAGGCGATTTTCCCCATTTCCGCCGGATCGCAGGCCTACTACGTCCTGGGCTCAAGGACTGGTACCACTTCAGCTGTTGTGTACGACGTGCAGTTAAGCGAAGTCTTCTTCCCCACCGCCTACACAACTGTCAGCGCCCCGACTCCTCTCTCCGGCTCTGCCGACATATCGTCGGCCCCCTTCGATCCCGACGCGGAACGCCTCGAATCCGAATCGTTCAATCGGAAGCGCCTCGAGGACGAACTCGCCCGGATCTCGGCCGAGCTTGAGGCCGTCAAGGAGAAGATACAACCCGAGGCGCCCGCTCCCTCCAAAGACTGAGCCATGGCACCCGGCAACGAAACCGCACGATCTCGTCTGCGGACCACAAACAACTTCGGGCGGGTCACTCGACCCGCCCGCTCTGTTTTCCACTCAATGTTGTCCCGAATCGGAACGGAGCGTCCGATTGTTCCCTTACTGCACCTGCCGCAGCTTGAAATAGAACGTCATCGAATCCACGGTCGGCGTCCCGTTCACATTCAGCACATACCCCACCTTCTTGGGCCCCAGGTACAGGCTGTCCACCCGAAACACCGCCGCGAAGGTCCCTTTCGGAATGTGGATCGAATCGCAGTTCGCCGATGATATCAGTCCCGTCGGCGTCAGGGTCGCGGTGTTTGTCCCGAACCCCTGCACGGTCCCGCGCGAGTCACACAACTCGAACCGGCTCGCCTCCGCCTGTACCAGGTCGTATAGCGCTCCCTCCACGGTGAAAGTCACCGGTACGGAATCGGGATAGATCTCCATCGGATCGGAGTTGAACTGCGGCGTCATCACCATCAGTCCCTGGAACACCTCCGGCGTGCGCGAATCGACCGGATCTTCACTGCATCCCGCCCACACGGCCAGTCCGGCCAGTACCAAGAGCAACCGCTTCATCGGCCCTCCATCGTGCTGATGGGAGAATTTCACTGTGTGTAAATACAAAGCACCGGCCGGTCTTGCACACAACAGGCCGGTGCTGAAAGCTACTGCTTGGTCGCTTCGGAGAGGTCCCGCTCTTCGCTTTTCGGCGTTGTCTTCGGTGCATTCCCCGTGTGGTACTGCACCGCCGCGCGCACGAAATCCCGGAACAGCGGGTGCGGCCGCGTCGGGCGCGACTTCAGCTCCGGATGGAACTGCGACCCGACAAACCAGGGATGATCCGGCACTTCCACGATCTCGACCAGCCGGCCATCCGGCGAAACCCCGCTCATCCGAAGGCCGTGCTGTTCGAGCATCTCGCGGTAGGCGTTGTTCAACTCGTACCGGTGACGGTGCCTCTCCGAAATCTCCGCCTCGCCATACGCCTTCTGCGCCACCGATCCGGCCTGCAAAATACACGGATACGCCCCGAGCCGCATCGAACCGCCCAGCTCGGTCACCCCCTCCTGATCCGCCATCAGGTGGATCACCGGGTGCTTCAAATCGCGGTAGAACTCGAAACTGTGCGCGTCTTCCAAGCCGCAGACATTCCGCGCGAACTCGATCACCGCGCACTGCATCCCGAGGCAGATCCCCAGGAACGGGATCTTGTTCTCCCGCACGTAGTGGATCGCCTCGATCTTTCCCTCCACGCCGCGTTCGCCGAACCCGCCCGGGATCAGGAGACCGTCGACATCGTGCAGGAACGTACCCGCCCCGTTGTGCTTGATCTCCTCCGAGCTGACCCAGATCAGCTTCACCTCGGCGTCGTTGTGCACACCCGCGTGCACGAACGCCTCGATGATCGACTTGTACGCATCTTTAAGCTGCACGTACTTGCCGCAGATCGCGATCTTGAGCTGGTGTTTCGGGACGTTGATACGCTCGACCATCCGCTCCCACTCGGTCATATCCGGCTCGGGTGTCTCGAGGCCGAAATGCTTGCAGATAATGTCGTCCATCTCCTGCGCCCGGTACTTCAGCGGCACCGAGTAAATCGTCGAAACATCCTCGCCGACAATCACCGACTTGACCGGCACCGAGCAGAACAGGCTTATTTTCTGCCGCAACCCGTCGTCCATCGGCCGGGCTGACCGGCACAGGAGCATGTCGGGCTGAATTCCGATCTCCCGCAGCTCTTTCACCGAGTGCTGCGTCGGTTTCGTTTTGAACTCTCCCGCGGCGGCGATAAACGGCACCAGCGTCAGATGCAGGTACAGGACGTTCTCGCGCCCCTGCTCCAAACCCATCTGGCGGATCGCCTCGAGAAACGGCAGCGACTCGATATCGCCCACTGTCCCGCCGATCTCGCAGATCACGACATCCGGCTTCTCAGGCATCCGCTCCAGACGGCGAATACGGTTCTTGATCTCCTCCGTCACATGCGGAATCACCTGCACCGTTGCGCCGAGGTAGTCCCCCCGCCGTTCGCGTGTGATGATCGTGTGGTAAATCTGCCCCGTGGTGACATTGTTGTCCTTCCCCAGCGACCGATCCAGGAAACGCTCGTAGTGCCCCAGGTCGAGATCCGTCTCGGAGCCGTCGTCCAGCACGAACACTTCGCCGTGCTGGTACGGGTTCATCGTCCCCGGATCGACATTGAGGTACGGATCGAGTTTGATGTTGGCCACTTTCAATCCGCGCCGCTGGAGGAGCAGTCCGATCGAGGCCGAGGCAATTCCTTTGCCCAGCCCCGACACCACGCCGCCGGTCACGAATATGTACCTGGTCTTATCCGCCATATCGCCCTCTATTTATAGATAGAATCAAGCTGTTTTACATCTTCAGGTGCATCCACCGACACGATCCGCATTTTGGTTTCATACACCACCATCCGGGCCCCGTTCTCCAGTATCCGGAGTTGCTCGAGCGATTCCGCCTTTTCCGCGTCTCCCTGGCGCCAGCCCGCGTACCGTTCGAGGGCGTCCCGCCGGAAAAAGTAAATGCCGATATGACCAAGATAGTGGTGGTGCGCCGTCCGGCTGCCGTCGCAGCCATCCCGGAGGTGCGGAATCGGCGCCCGCGAGAACCACAGCGCCCGGCTGTCGGACCGGGCCGTTACTACCTTAACAAGGTTGTAGTCCATCAGTTCGGTGTCGTTGCCGATTCGCCGCGCCAGCGTGGCGTACTCGATCCCCCGATCCGCCTGCATGGCCGCGATGACTTTATCCAACTCCGAACCCTTCAGGCCGAAATTATCCCCCTGCACGTTGACGATTATCTCTCCCCCGATCTTGCCCACCACTTCGGCCGCACGATCCGATCCGGTTCGGTGGCTGGCTTTCGTGCGCACGGCCTCCCCGCCGAACGCCTCGACCGCGCGCATAATCTCTGTCGAGTCGGTCGCGACGACAACCCGGTCGATCAACTTCGCCCGACGCACGCCATCCCAAACATAGTACAGGAGCGGCTTGCCTTTGTAGGGAAACAGCACCTTCTGCGGGAAGCGCGTCGAGCCCAGCCGCGCGGGGATGATGGCGATCACGTCAGCCATGATGCTCTATCCTCGCCGGCTTCATTTCCAAAACGACCGGGAGCACTGTTTCATTGGGAGAGAACGGCCTTGTGTTGCGGTGACATTTCAATTTCTGAGGATTTCTGAGCGGCATGTGTGAACATACGCCCGCCGCCAGAGCCTGTCAAGAACTTATAGAAGCAAAAACTTCGCGTGTCATCGCGTGTCACGTATCCTCCTCGAAGCTCGATCCACAAGTTGAACTGGCGTCACGATGGGGGCCGCAGATACGCTCCATTCGGTTGTCCCGCAACCACTGAGCTACGTCCAACCTTGACATTCTGATCCACTAACCCTATTCTTAGACGTCTGCAGTAGGGCTGAAATCGTTCGGATTGGAGATCATATCGCAAGGAGTTCTCATGAAGCAACTTGCCTTTACCCTGGCCGTTTGCCTGCTGATTGCAGGCATCACGTTCGCCGACAGCAGCGCCCAAACCTTCCGCTCGTCCGGCGATCGGGATTTGCTCGCCCTTAAGGACTTCCGCCCCGTCGACCACCGTGCTGATGAGAACCCGTTCTTCTCTCCTCATTCACCCGCCGACCACCCCGACGACATCTATTGGGATAATAGCGCATCTCAGTATATTCCGGGGCTCAACGCACAGCCTTCGGCCGCCGTCGTCTATGACGGCAAGCTGATCGTGGCGGGCGAGTTCACGGTTGCCGGCGGCATCGTGGCCAACCGCATCGGCGCCTGGGACGGTTCAAACTGGTCCTCCCTCGGATCGGGAGTCGACGGTTACATTACCTGCCTGACCGTACATAACGGCAGCCTCATCGCCGGTGGGTGGTTCTCCAACCACGGCAGTACCGAAGTGATGTCACTGGCCGCCTGGAACGGTTCCACCTGGGTCGGAGTCGGACCCGCCCTTGACGACGGCACTCTGGCCCTTACAACGTACGATGGCAAGCTGATCGCGGCCGGCTACTTCACGAATGCCGGCGATGTCCCCGTGAATTTCATCGCTTCGTGGGATGGCTCGGCATGGTCCCCCCTCGGCACCGGTTTGAGCGCCGAAGTATATGCCATGACTGTGTACGATGGACGCCTGATCGTCGGAGGTGTGTTCGCAGAGGCCGGCGGCTCCGGTGCAAATTACATTGCGGCCTGGGACGGATCAGGCTGGTCTGCGCTCGGATCGGGAACCGACGGCCCTTTGTGGTCCTTTGCCGTTTTCAACACCCGCCTGATAGCCGGGGGATCTTTCACCACCGCCGGTGATTCGATCGCCAACAACATTGCCGCGTGGGACGGCTCCTCATGGACTCCGCTCGGATCCGGCCTGAATGATGCCCCCATGGCCTTGACCGTCTACGAGGACCAGTTGATTGCCGGCGGTTACTTCAGCCACTCCGGGTCCGGGACACTCCTCAACCAGCTTGCGTCCTGGAGCGGGTCCGACTGGATGGCACTTGGCACGGGCACGAACAACGCGGTCGTGATCCTCTCGCCCTTCAACGGATCGCTCGTGGCCGGGGGCTACTTCAGTCAGGCCGGCGAGTCTATCGCCAACTACATCGCCACGTGGGACGGCTCGGGCTGGTTGTCACTCGGGACCGGGATGGACGGATATGTCGAAGCTGTAACCGTCTATGACGGCCTTTTGATTGCTGCAGGTCGGTTTACGAACATTGGCGGTCAGAGCGCCATGTCCATCGCCGCCTGGAACGGTTCGACCTGGTCCGCCCTCGGCTCCGGTATCACCGGGTACGTCAGGGCCTTGACGGTCTACAATGGCCGCCTGATTGTGGGAGGGGATTTCACCGACGCCGGCGGGGTCGACGCCAACCACATCGCCGCCTGGAACGGCAATGTCTGGTCCCCCCTTGGCGCTGGAACGAACGATGCAATCGCCGCTCTTACCGTCTACGATGACAAACTGATCGCCGGTGGATACTTTATCACCGCCGGTGGGTCCGGCGCGAACCACATCGCCGCGTGGAACGACACGACCTGGTCTACCCTCGGCCTGGGCATATCAGGAGGCGGAGGCAACCCGGTCGTGTTTGCTCTCACCGCATACGACTCTCTCCTGATCGCTGCCGGATACTTCTCTAATGCCGGTGGCTACAACGTCGCCAATATAGCCGCCTGGAACGGCTCCGTTTGGGCCCCTGTCGGTTCAGCTTTGAATCAGAATGTGTACGCTCTGTCCGAATACGGAGGCGCTTTGATTGCGGGGGGCACATTCAACGGATCCGGTCTGCAATTCGTCGCTGCCTGGAACGGATCATCCTGGGAACCGCTGGGACAGGGTGCTCCCGGTTCTGTGAGCAGCTTAGGCGTACATGCTGGGCACTTGTTTGTTGGCGGCTGGTTTCAAGCCGACACCGACACAACCCCCAATCACATAGCGGCATGGGACGGCTCCACCTGGTCGCAGCTCGGATCGGGAACCAACGACTGGGTCGGTGCGCTCACTGAGTATAATCAGGGTCTCGTCGTCGGCGGACGATTCTCCATTGCCGGTGGCAAACCCGCCGGTAGCCTCGCTGTCTGGTCCGAGTCTTGCTGCACCATGCGCGGCGAACTCACCGGCGACGGCAAGATGAACATCGCCGATCTCACCTTCCTCGTCGCCAAGCTCTTCAAGGGCGGACCAGACCCCGACTGCCTTGAGCACGGCGATGTCACCGGCGACGGCAAGACCAATATCGCCGACCTGACCTACCTCGTCGCAGCCCTCTTCAAGGGAGGCCCTGCCCCTGTCTCGTGCCCGTAGATCTGGATCGAGATTTCGCGCTGACACTGACGCGCTGACTATCGGCCCGCGGCCTCACCCGCGGGCCGCTCTATTTGAATCATCCCCGACTGGAACATTCCTCCGGGTTTCATCCTGCGACAAGCGGCCCCACCCCTAAAGTCCTTGCCCCCCCTGCCGATACCTCTAGCAGATGATTCAATGTGAAACAGAGGAACGTAAACATGATCGCATCCGACACCACCCTGAAACGGTTCCACGCCGACGTCACGCACCGTTTCGGATCGAACCATCCTCCCGCTGCCGCATCGGATGACACCGCCACCGTTCGCGCCGCATCGCTGCTGCTCGGTATCGAACTGCGCGGCTGGCTCTCCACGCGCGAGAAGGAATACCTCGACAGCCTCGCACCCGACAACGCGCTGACCTTCCTCGTGCTCGGGAGTGAGTACCTGCATCCCGCCGAAATCAGTCTGTTTCCTGTTGACCTGATCGACGATACCATCACGCTCGGCGGCGACGCTGTCTTCTCGCACCGCTTCAGCCCGGCCGACGGCCGCGGGAACGGCCAGAGCCGCGTCTGCACCGGCGTGGTTGGCGCGGTGAATGGCAAGCCCCTCGTGCTGGGGATGTTCGGGCCCGACAGCCCGACCGATAAGCATTTGCTGGAGAATCGTTTCGAGCAGGTGATCGGCTCTTTCCGCGCCGCCCGGCAGTCGGTACGGCTCCTCGGCGACTCGCTCAAATCCGCGCCTGACGGCTCCGCACGAATTCTCGTCAACCGGGCCTGCGGCCGCATCCTCCATGTCGATCAGGCGATCTGCGACGCGGTCAACAAGCCGCCCTTTGATTTCGTATCACGTGAGTACGGGACGATCGAACACCTGCTGCGTCCGATGGTGCGCCGCCATCGCATGAAAATGGAAAACCTCGCGGGCGGCTGCCTGCACATCGCCTGCCTGACGTTCATCCCCGCGGCGAAGGCGTCGACTCCCGTGAGACTTCACACGCCGCTCGTGGAATCCCTCCTTGGCGATATGGCCGGCATCACGTCGTCGGCCGAATATCTCCATACCCACGGCGACACGATCGCGGTCGAAGAGATCCAGTCCCTCGCCGGACAGATCGCGCACACCGGGCGTCAGATCTCCCGCCGCCTGGCCCGCTACCAGATGCTGGCCAACTTCGACCGCCTGGAAACCGAACCTGTCAATGTGCTCTTCCAGTTGGAACAGGCGGTCGACCGCCTCGCGCAACTGGGCGACCGCGGTGTCCTTATGCATGCAGACGAAATCTCCGCCGACATGACGCAGACCGCGCCCCGCGATGCCTGGTTGCTCCTGTTCGAATCGATCCTCGAACTGCACCGCACCGCACCCGGCCGCGTCGGTCCCACGTCGGTCGACATCGAACCGAACGGTAACTCTCTCCATATCGACTTCACCACCGAGATCCCCGGCGCGATCCGCGTCGCCGAACTCGAACGCCTCTGGCACCAGGAGACGGACAAACTGGCCGCCCGCCTCGGCGCCCCCCTCCACCGGAAGCTGCTCCTCGAGTCCAATGCCATCCGTACCCGCGTAACCGTTTGCCCCCAGGAGATACAGGCATGATTACCGTCCACCCGAAAACGGCCCGCATACTGCTGCTGGATCCGGCCCAGTCGGAACGCCGGTCCCTCTCCCTGACCGCAGCCGATGAACCGTTCGTCATGACCGAAACCAACTCGCTTGAGTCCGCCCTTGAGATTCTCGCGAAGAACGATATCCATCTCTTTCTGATTCACTGCGACTCGACCATGCCCCCCGCGCCGGAGCTCGTCCGCCGCGTGCGTCGCGCCGACCCTTCGGTCGAGATCCTCCTGATCATTCCGGGCGCCTCAACCACCCAGGTCGCCGAGGCCATCAATGCCGGCGCTTTCGACTGCCTCCCCGACGTGCCCCCGACCGACACCATGCTCGCCCGGGCCCGCCGCGCGATCGAACACCGCGACCTCAAGGTCAACCTCACCGCTGTGCGCGAACATGTGGCCATGAACTACAGCTTCGACAATTTCATCGGGATTTCCAAAGCGGCCACCGATCTGCGCGAGACGATCGGGCGCCTCGCCGCCACCGATATCCCGGTCCTCATCACTGGTCCCGAGGGCTGCGGGAAGACTCTCTGCGCGCGCATCCTGCACCACCACTCCAACCGCCGCGACCGCGCGCTCATCATTGCCGACTGCGCCGCGCCCGAGCCGATTCTCACCCCCGAGCTGTTCGGCTCCCCCAACTCCGACCGCCCCGGCCTCCTGCGCCAGGCCGACCGGAGCACTCTCCTGCTTGAGAATATCGATGAACTCCCTCTATCGGTGCAGGAAAGACTGGCCGAATTCACCCGCACCTTCACCCTGCCCGGCGAATCGAGCCGTCTGAACGTGCGCCTTCTGGCCACTACCACTCGTGAGGCCGCCGACCTCG
>JBGSIV010000106.1:0-6801 GCA_041742355.1 Candidatus Zixiibacteriota bacterium | reverse complement strand
GGTGAGCGAATCCCAAAAAACCGGTCTCAGTTCGGATTGGAGTCTGCAACCCGACTCCATGAAGGCGGAATCGCTAGTAACCGCGGATCAGCAGGCCGCGGTGAATACGTTCCCGGGCCTTGTACACACCGCCCGTCAAGTCAAGCGAGTCGAGTGCACCCGAAGTCGCTGTACCAACCCGCAAGGGGGGACGGCGCCGAAGGTGTGCTTGGTGAGAGGGACTAAGTCGTAACAAGGTAGCCGTATCGGAAGGTGCGGCTGGATCACCTCCTTTCTAAGGAGAACGGCTGAGGCGCGATCGGAAGTCACGGTCGCCGTCCTTCAGTGACCTCCTAGGTCGACGGATCGCGACGGTTGAGCTCACCACACTATTCAGGTTCTTTCCTAATACCGATATTTCGGGCCTATAGCTCAGTTGGTTAGAGCGCACGCCTGATAAGCGTGAGGTCGATAGTTCAACTCTATCTAGGCCCACCAGGTCTCGGGAAAGACCTTAGGCTTTCGGGGATATAGCTCAATTGGGAGAGCGCCGCCATTGCACGGCGGAGGTTGCCGGTTCGAGCCCGGTTATCTCCACCAGAAAAAGCCTATCGGTACTGGCTGTTAACGGCCAGATATGTTCTTTGACAACTTGTAGGGTAAGAGCAAACCGGAATCTTCACTGATTTTGGGTTAAGCTACTAAGGGCATGTGGTGGATGCCTTGGCATTGGTAGGCGACGAAGGACGCAGTAAGCTGCGATAAGCTCCGGTGAGGTGCAAACAACCCTTGACCCGGAGATCTCCGAATGGGGGAACCCGGTGCGGTAAAACCGCATCACGTCGGAATGAATTAATAGTTCCGGCGGGCGAACGGGGCGAACTGAACCATCTTAGTAGCCCTAGGAAGAGAAAGAAAGCTCGATTTCCTCAGTAGCGGCGAGCGAACGGGAAACAGCCTAAACCCAGCCGTATGTAAGCCGGTGCGCGTTGTGCGGCGGGTGTTGTGGGACCTGATCTGACTCGAGTACCGAGAGAGTCGGAGAGTTACAAAGGTTGCGGCTAGCCGAATGGTTCTGGAAAGACCAACCATAGAAGGTGCTAGTCCCGTAGGCGAAAGCTGACAACCCTCTCTCGATCAGGCACCCAAGTACCATGGGGCACGTGGAATCCTGTGGGAATCTGGGAGGACCATCTTCCAAGGCTAAATACTTACTGATGACCGATAGTGAACCAGTACCGTGAGGGAAAGGTGAAAAGAACTCCGAGAGGAGAGTGAAATAGTACCTGAAACCATATGCCTACAAGCTGTGGGAGGATGAATTCGACCCTTCGGGGTTGATGCCGTCTGACCGCGTGCCTTTTGCATAATGAACCGGCGAGTTATTCTGTGCAGCGAGGTTAAGTGTCTATCGATACGGAGCCGTAGCGAAAGCGAGTCCGAAAGGGGCGATTAGTTGCACGGATTAGACCCGAAACTGTGTGATCTACCCATGGCCAGGACGAAGCGTATGTAACAGTACGTGGAAGGCCGAACCGACTAAAGATGAAAATTTAGCGGATGAGCTGTGGGTAGGGGTGAAAGGCCAATCAAACTCAGAGATAGCTGGTTCTCCCCGAAATAGTTTTAGGACTAGCCTCGTGCGTTGTGTAACGGAGGTAGAGCACTGGCTGGGCTAGGGGGCCTACAAGCCTACCAAACCCATTCAAACTCCGAATGCCGTCTACATTAGCACGGGAGTCAGGCCACGAGGGATAAGCTTCGCGGCCGAGAGGGAAACAACCCAGACCGTCAGCTAAGGCCCCTAAGTGTTGGCTAAGTGCATAAGGATGTAGAGTTGCACAGACAACCAGGATGTTGGCTTAGAAGCAGCCATCATTCAAAGAAAGCGTAACAGCTCACTGGTCAAGCGATTCTGCGCCGATAATTCAAGGGACTCAAGCCTACTGCCGAAGCTGCGGGATCGTGTCTCCTTCGGGAGGTACGATCGGTAGGGGAGCATTCCATTGTAGGACGAAGGTGTGTCGTAAGGCATGCTGGACGAAGTGGAAGCGATTATGCCGGTACGAGTAGCGATAAGAGAGGTGAGAAACCTCTCCACCGAAAGCCCAAGGTTTCCTGAGCAAGGCTAATCCGCTCAGGGTAAGTCGGTCCCTAAGCCGAGGCCGAAAGGCGTAGGCGATGGGAATCAGGTCAACATTCCTGAACCACCGGTTGTGCGTTTGTACGAAGGGGTAACGCAGGAGTGAAAGGTCAGCCGGGTGATGGTTGTCCCGGTTCAAGCACGTAGGGGGATCTCCCAGGAAAATCCGGGGGGTCTTAACCCCGAGATGCGAATAGGAGTCCTTTTGGACACAAACTGGCCCTAATCATACTGCCAAGAAAAACCTCTAAGAAGCGCAATCGGTGACCGTACCGCAAACCGACACAGGTAGGCGAGAAGAGTATTCTAAGGTGCTCGAGAGAACCCTCGTTAAGGAACTCGGCAATATAGCCCCGTAACTTCGGAAGAAGGGGTGCCTCTGTTGGCAATGGACTTCGCGTCCGGAGCTGATGGAGGTCGCAGTGGCCAGGCTCGAGCGACTGTTTAACAAAAACACAGGTCTCTGCTAAGTCCTAAGACGACGTATAGGGACTGACACCTGCCCGGTGCCGGAAGGTTAAGGGGATGCGTTAGCCCCCTCGTGGGGCGAAGCGCTGAACTGAAGCCCCGGTAAACGGCGGCCGTAACTATAACGGTCCTAAGGTAGCGAAATTCCTTGTCGGGTAAGTTCCGACCTGCACGAATGGTGTAACGACTTGAGCCCTGTCTCAACGAGGGACTCGGTGAAACTGTAGCAGCGGTGAAGATGCCGCTTACCCGCGACTGGACGGAAAGACCCCGTGCACCTTTACTGTAGCTTGGCATTGGGTCTTCGCAAATCATGTGTAGGATAGGTGGGAGACTACGAAGCCGGGACGCAAGTCTCGGTGGAGTCAACGTTGAAATACCACCCTTGGTTTGTAAGGACTCTAACCCCGTACCGTGTATCCGGGCGGGGAACAGTGCTTGGCGGGCGGTTTGACTGGGGCGGTCGCCTCCCAAAAAGTAACGGAGGCGCCCAAAGGTTCCCTCAGCGTGGTCGGTAATCACGCGTAGAGTGTAAAGGCACAAGGGAGCTTAACTGCGAGACCAACGAGTCGAGCAGATGCGAAAGCAGGGCTTAGTGATCCGGCGGTTCCGCATGGAAGGGCCGTCGCTCAACGGATAAAAGGTACGCCGGGGATAACAGGCTGATCTCCCCCAAGAGTCCACATCGACGGGGAGGTTTGGCACCTCGATGTCGGCCCATCGCATCCTGGGGCTGAAGAAGGTCCCAAGGGTTCGGCTGTTCGCCGATTAAAGCGGTACGCGAGCTGGGTTCAGAACGTCGTGAGACAGTTCGGTCCCTCTCCTTCGCGGGTGCAGGAGATTTGAGGAGTGCCACCCTCAGTACGAGAGGACCGGGGTGGACGGACCTCTAGTTTACCAGTTGTCTTGCCAAAGGCATTGCTGGGTAGCTATGTTCGGACGGGATAACCGCTGAAAGCATCTAAGCGGGAAGCCCACTCCAAAACTAGATCTCCCAGGGTCTCAGACCCTCTAAAGGCTCCTTGAAGATTACAAGGTTGATAGGCCGCAGGTGTAAGCTCCGCAAGGGGTTGAGCCGAGCGGTACTAATAAGCCGTGCGGCTTAACCAATTGATTCAGTAAAGATTTCTGTTTGAATCGAGCCCTACAAGTTGTCGAATTTTTTCCGCGGTGGCATCAAAAGCGCTCGCACCGAAAAGTGATATGAGCCTTTTGCCGCCGCGAGTGTTCAGTCGCTCCGCAGCTCGTCGTCCACTGATGCGCGGGAGGCGAACGACGGAGTGGCCCTGCCCTGAGGTCACGGGTGGTTGTGTTACTGATGATCGGGCACCGGCCGGCGGGGCAACGACAGAGTTTTCGGTGGTCATAGCGTGGGGGGTACACCCGTTCCCATTCCGAACACGGAAGTTAAGCCCCACAGCGCCGATGGTACTGCAGCCGAAAGGGTGTGGGAGAGTAGGACGCCGCCGAAATTAAAAAGAAGACCCGCCCGCGATGCGCGGGCGGGTCTTTCTCTTGGGCGTGCGCCCGTCGTAAACGAAGGGTCACGTAGGGGTTGAACCGGATTCCGCAATCGCATATCATGATCCTCCAGGCACGATCCGATCCGCCGATCGGGCGGCCGAAAGGTAGCGACCGATGTCTCGCAAATGTAAACTGACCGGCAAGGGCCCGATGGTGGGCAACTTGGTTTCGCATGCGAACAACCGCCACAAGCGCCGTCAGCTGCCCAACCTGCAGAGCAGGCGGCTGTTCGTCCCGGAGCTCAATCGCATGGTTCGTGTTCGGCTGTCGACGCGTGCGTTGCGGACGGTGACACGAAAGGGCCTCGTGCCGTACCTTCGGGACGTGGGCCTGCGTTTGGAAGATGTAATCGGCTAAAGACCGGCGGCGGTGAGCGAGATGCCCGTCGATAAGTTGCTGCTCGAAAGACTTTGCTGCCCAGCCACGAAAACCCCGGTGCGGGAGCTTTCTGCAACAGAACTGAAGTCGATCAACGACCGCATATCGGCCGGCGGGGTGAAATTCGAGAACGGCGAGCCGGTCGAAAAACCGCTCGAGGAAGGGCTCATCACCAGCGACGGGAAAACGATTTACGAGATACGCAACAGCATCCCGATCATGCTGATCGAAAAGGGAATACCCGGTCACCAGGTCGCGGGATCGTGACGCCCCGCGTATGGTTCGCTGGACCCGCTTGTCGAGACAGGCGGGTTTTTTGTTGCCGGTCCGCGAGACCATAACGCCTCCGGCGCGATTGCCCGGCGAAATGTGTCGCTCGCGCCGGCGCCCGGCTGTTCGTCGCCGCTCCGTCATCTATCTGTCTCTTCGCCCGCACTTTCCCGACGGGGTCGTGTATAATCACTTGGCCCACTTTGGAATTGATCTCCAGGGAGGGACTCAGGCTATGGCCGATATCTATCTCGACTACAACGCCACCACCCCGATCGAGCCTCGGGTGGCGGAAGCGATGCTCCCCTATCTCAGCCGGCATTTCGGTAATCCGTCGAGCGTCCACGCTCAGGGTGTAGCCGCGAAGAAAGCGGTGGAGAAGGCCCGCCGCCAGGTCGCCGAAATGCTGGGATGCGAGGTCGAGGAGGTCGTGTTCACCAGCGGAGGTTCTGAGTCCAACAACTACGCGATCAAGGGGGTGGCGCGCGCCTATAAGAACAAGGGGAACCACATCATCACGTCGTCGATCGAACATCCCGCGGTCGCCGAGGTGTGCCGCTATCTGGAAGTCGAAGGCTGCCGGATCACCTGGCTGCCGGTGGACGCAAGCGGACTCGTCGATCCTGACGACGTGGAGGCGGCGATCACTCCGCACACGATTCTCATCACCGTGATGCACGCCAACAACGAGGTGGGCACGGTGGAGCCCATACGGGAAATTGCAGAGATCGGCCACCGTCACGGAGTCCTCGTTCACTCCGACTGCGCGCAGTCGGTCGGAAAAATCCCGGTGCGGATCGAGGAGCTGGGTGTGGATTTGTTGTCGATCGCGGGGCACAAGCTTTACGCGCCCAAGGGCATCGGCGCGCTGTACATCCGGACGGGGGTGAAGCTGGAGAAACTCATCCACGGCGCCGCTCACGAGATGAACTGGCGCGCGGGGACCGAAAACGTTCTCGAGTGTGTAGGTTTGGGGGAAGCGTGCGCCATGATTTCGCAGAACCTGCGCGCCTATTCCGAGCATATGCAGACCATGAGGGATCGGCTGGAGGCGGGTTTGCGGCAACGCCTTCCCGCCATCCGGGTGAACGGCCATTCCGAAAGGCGGTTGCCGAACACGCTCAGCGTGAGCTTCCGGGGGCTGGAGGCGAATACCATCCTGTCCGAACTCACCACTGTCGCCGCGTCCCCCGGCGCAGCCTGTCACGCCGATCGCGTCGATATCTCGCCGGTGCTGCAAGCGATGAACGTGCCCCAAGAATACGCCATCGGGACGGTGCGGTTCTCCACCGGACGCGGGACAACGGCGGACGAGGTCGATCGGGCGATCGAGGAAATCGCACGCGTGGTCGGACGGTTGTCATCGGTGGGGGCGACGCCCGCCGCAGAGGCATCGCCGGGCGATGTGCGACTTACGCACTTCACCCATGGCCTGGGGTGCGCGTGCAAACTCCGCCCGCAGCTCCTGGAGGAGATACTGCGTCGGGTCCCGTTGTCGGAGGACGCCAACGTACTCGTGGGCCCGGAAACCTCCGACGATGCGGCCGTGTATCGCCTCGGACCGGACACCGCCATCGTGCAGACGGTCGACTTCTTCACGCCCATCGTCGACGACCCCTACCAGTTCGGCGCGGTAGCGGCGGCGAATTCCCTCAGTGACATCTACGCCATGGGCGCGAAACCGCTGTTCGCGCTGAGCGTCGTCGGGTTCCCCAGTAACCGCCTACCGTTGGCGGTGCTCACGGAGATCCTGCGCGGCGCGTACGATAAGGCGACGGAGGCGGGAATTGCGATCATCGGCGGCCACACCGTCGACGACACCGAACCCAAGTTCGGCCTCGCCGTGACCGGCGTTGTATCCCCGGATCGGATCGTGGCCAATACGGGCGCCAGGGCCGGCGACGCGCTCTTGCTGACAAAGCCGATCGGCACTGGCGTTTTGTCGACGGCCATGAAGCAGGGTCTTCTGGACGAGGCGCAGGCGAAGCTGCTCTTCGACACCATGGCCGCCCTCAATCGCGAAGCGGCGGAAGCGATGC
>JBGSIV010000105.1:0-1845 GCA_041742355.1 Candidatus Zixiibacteriota bacterium | reverse complement strand
ACGTCGCCGCCGTGGTCAACCGGATGGAAATATTGGAGCCACCGGTATGGGATTTCCGTCCGGCGTTCAGCGGACTGTTGATATTATGGCGCGATTTTATCCGCTCGCTTCCCTTTATCGTGTTTGGGCTGATGATCCTGGCTTTGTCGATGGGCGCCGGCATGCTGGCGGCAAAAGGAGCCCGGCCGTTCCTTCGCCGACGGATTCAGACAAAACTCCTTCAAAATGTGATCGCTCGCGGGGTGGGTGGGTTCATCTTTCTCTGCGGCGCCTATATTATTCTGAGAGTCTTCGGCCTGACTCAACTGGCATTGACGGTCGTCGGCGGCACCGGCCTGATCGGTCTGATCGTTGGTATCGCATTCCGGGAAATCACCGAGAACTTCCTGGCCAGCATCTTCCTCAGCATGCAGCGGCCGTTCGAGACCGGTGATCTGGTCGAGGTGTCCGGCGAGACCGGGTACGTGCAGCAGTTGAACATGCGCACGACGATCTTGATGACCCTCGATGGAACCCTCGTGCAAATCCCAAACGCCGGCGTTTACAAGAGCAACCTCCGCAACTTCACAACCACTTCCAACCGGCGGGAGGATTTTGTCATCGGAATCGGCTATGACGATGCGATCAACGATGCGCAGGAGATTGCACGGAAAGTGCTGGCGGACCATCCGGCCGTTCTGAACGACCCCGAACCCTCGGTGCTGGCGGACAGCCTGGGGAGGTCTACAGTCAACCTGCGCGTCTATTTTTGGCTCAACGGCCGTACACACAGTTGGTTGAAGGTGCGATCTTCGGTGATCCGGCTGGTAAAGCGCGCCTTTCAGGAGTACGGCATCTCGATGCCCGATGAGGCACGAGAGGTTGTGTTCCCCAAAGGCGTCCCCGTCACTGTCACTGCGCCCGACAGGAAAGCGGCAGATGTGCAAGGTGATCCGCCGGGAAAGCGGCTCACTGTTGAATCGCTTCACGAAGAACTCAATGCGGCGTCCACGAAAGCGGAAGCCGGCTTATACAGCGAAGCCGTCGTCATCGAAGAACAGGCACGGCAGGCACAACCATTGAAGGAGGGGGAGAATCTTTTGCCGCATGTTTCCGGAACTCCTTCCTCTGAGACACAAACAAACGCGTCAAAACCTTAATGGAGACATAACCGGAAATGTTAACGAAGCTACACCATTGGTGGCAGGAACAACGATCGAGCTTCTGGTTCGTACCTGCCGTGATGGTTCTGGACGCCGTGGTGCTTGCCACCGTCCTGATCACTGTGGATGCGGCAGTCGATCTGCATGTTGTCGAGCGGTGGCCGCTGGTCTTCGGCGCCGGTGCGGCAGGTGCCCGCGGTCTGCTCACGGCAGTCGCAGGTTCGATGATCACAGTGGCCGGGGTGGTGTTCTCAATCACCCTCGTTGCCATCTCTCTGACATCCAGTCAGTATACATCACGGGTCATTCGCAATTTTATGCGTGACCGCGTCAACCAAGTGGTGCTCGGCGTGTTCGTTGGCATCTTCGCCTACTGCCTGGTGGTGCTGCGGACGATTCGTGGGGGTGACGAAGGGGCGTTCGTCCCAACTCTGGCGGTCCTGGGTGGCTTGATTCTTGCTTTTGTCGGGATCGCCTTTCTGATCTATTTCATTCATCACATTTCGATGTCCATCCAGGCGTCGAGCATTATTGCCAGGGCAGCCCAGGAGACCATCGCGGCCGTGGATCAGTTATTTCCCAAAGAGATGGGTGAATACGAATACGAAGACGAAGACGAAGACGGGGACGACAACCTCCGGGCGTCTCTTGCGAGTCAGCCTTGGTTCGCCGTCCCGGTTCGGAAAACCGGTTACATCGAAAA
>JBGSIV010000104.1:0-5891 GCA_041742355.1 Candidatus Zixiibacteriota bacterium | reverse complement strand
ACCGAGGCTCCGGCGCAGGGTGCGCCATCGATGCCGTAGAGGATGCCCCAGACCCGGCACAAACCGGCTACGGGGGGTGGATCGGGATACCACGCGACGCCGAAAAGCGTGTCGATCAGGCTGGATTCGACGGCGAACGTGTCGCAGGGATCGAACCGGTATCCCGGTGCGAGCGCCACAGCGACGACCGAGTCGGCGTCGACGCCGAAAGCGCATGATCCGGTGATGTCGGTCAGGCCGAGTCCGAGGACAGTGGTCTGGGCGAGATTGCGCACGGCCAGACGCACTCCCGGGATCGCCTGGTTGTTGGCTGAGTCCAGGGCGACGAGCGTGAGGCTTCTTCCCCCAGATCCGGCGCTCAGCCCCCGCTCGGTTCGGTTGCTGTCGATCGCGCCGCCGCGAACCCAGACGCTGTCGTCGATCTGGGCCAGCCGGTCCGACAGTTCCGCGGCGACAACTTGAAAACCGGTCACGGTCGGGGTTGAAAGGCCGAGGGCGGTGGTCTTAGCCGTGATCATGAGGGCATAGACGCCCGCTTCTCCCGGGCCATCGATCATCGAGACCTGGCAGCGGAAGACGTAGGCGGTCTGTCCGCCGGCCGAGGAGCTGACAATCCGCGTGTTGCCGATCGACATGGAGTCGACGAAGACGACGGTACCGGATGGCCCGGCGACGGTCACGAAGACCGAGTCGGCCGCGGCCGGATTGCCGAGGCTATCGAGGGCGCGGAAGGGCACGGATAGCGAGTCCTCGGCGGTGGGCGACACGGCGCTGTTGTTGACAATCAGCGCCTGCGCGCCGGCGGCGGGGAGGATCATAAGCAAGAGGCCGAAGATGAATCTCATACTCACTCCCTCGCCCCGGTCAGGATTTTCAGTCGACGGCCGTTCCACTCCACCGGTTCGTCGCCGTAGTAGAGCAGCAGTCGCGGGGCGAGTTCGGCCGTGCCCTCGGAAGCGCCGAAGGAGCGCCGGGCGCTGTTGGCGGGGAAGCTGTTCTGGTTTATGAGCACTATCCCCGGGTCGGCTGAATTTGTCCGCCACCAGTTAAGGATGCGGTTGAACGGACGGACACGGCAGACTCCCGGCCGGCTGACGAGGACAGTGCAGGCGACGGCGGCAGTGTAATCGCCGCCGGGCGTTGTCCATGAGAGCGAGTCGCTGTCGCCGATATCGAGCCAGGCGTGGTACCAGGTGACGCCGCTGTCGGGTTCGGGATAGGCCACGTTTTCGTCGCCTTCGAAGAAGCGCCGGGTCAGCGGATAGACGAAGACGCGACGGTTGTCGGTGTCGTCGCCGGCGGTACAGGTAAGCTCGAGGACGGACGAATCGGGCAGGGCGCGATCCCAGCCGGGGAAGCGCATGACGGCGCGGTGGTCGTCGAGTTCGTTCTTGCCGACCATGATTGTGCTCAGCCCGCCGGTATTGTAGCGGCGGCAGTCCTCGCCCTCGATTTCCGGGTCGCAGGCGAGGAAGTTGTAGAGGGTGGCGTCCTCAACAGCGGTCAGGCCCCTGAGTGTGTCCACGGCCGAAAGGGCGGGGCTACCGGTCAGAAGCAGCAGGATCAGCACCAGTCGGTTCATCCTTGGTCTCCTCGGATCGGTCGGTTGGCTGGTTCCCGGGGTGGGACGCAGCTTCGCGCTGGGCATGCTTGCGGCGGCGGACATTCTCGATGAAGGCCCAGAACTTCTGGACCTCGGTGTCTTCGGACGCGCTCTTGGCGTGCATTTCGATCATTTTGAGCAGCTCCGGGGTTTTGATGATTCTCAGGCGGGCGAGCCTTTCGGCCCTCTCGCGCCCGGCGTAACATTCCTCCCGCAGGGAGGCGAACGTGTGATCGATCATGGCCTCGAGTTCGTCGCGCCATTTCTCGAGGATGACCATTTTGCGGCGCAGGACTCCTCTCATATCAGTCTCCCATCTCGATAACGAGCAGATCGGCGGTAACCGGCGACGGTGATTCGGGGTCGCGGGCGACGCGTACCGACGACGGTGATTCGGTTCCGACGACGAATGTGTTGTAGCGGTCGTGCGACCGCAGCATCACGCGGGGCGCAGCGAGGGTGGCGGGCAGAGCGTTGCCCCGGTAGTCGGTCAGTTCGGCGTAGGCGACGCTCTGTTCGCCGCCGCCGGGAGAGGCCGAGCCGCGGAGGATCGAGACTGTTCCGTCGACGCGCTCGGCGACGACATACTCGATCTCCCCGAGACCCGGCACTCCCCAGATGACAACACCCGGGATGAACCACATTCGCCGGGCGAGTACGTGGTTGTAAGTGTCCATGCAGATTCCTCCGTCAGGTTGTTTTCGGCCCGGACGGGCCGGGATGAGGCGGGCGGAACTTTTTCAGGCTCATCTCCGCCCGCTCGGCATACAGTTCGGCCAGTTTGATCCAGGCGAGCGCGCCGCGATCATCGGCCGGATTCGTTCCCAGGGCGCGTGCCGCGGCCGAGCGGCAGACGATCCCCAAAGCGGTGCAGGTGGCTGCGGTTTGCAGCATCGGGTCGGCCCCGAAGGAACGATCCGGGTCGATGGCGGCGGCGATCAGGCCATTCGCCTCGGCGACCGCGGCGGCGACAATGAGATCGTCGTGGGCCGCATACAGCGGAGAGTAATCCAGGAGGACGGTCTCCCCTGCCGCGATTGCTCCTCCGGCCAGCCGTTTGATCTCCCCCGTGTCGGGCCGCAACGAGAAGTCGATGCCAGCCAGGAAAAGATGGTGCTTGCGCAACCACACGGTGACGGTTGCATTCGGATCGAGTTCCCCGCCGGCGCGGACCGACAGCGTCGCGGCCGTGGAATCGACGATGTAGTCGGCGCCCTCGGCGAAGATGTGTCCGAGAGAGCTGTCGGATGCGACCAGTACGGAGCCGGAAGCGATGGGGCCGGTTGCCAGCACGGCGCTTCCGTTCAGGAGCGTGACGGTCTGCCGCGAGAGGGTTTCTCCCGTGGCTCGTTTCACGCGCACAGTTTCCCCTTCCACCGGGCCGGACGAGAACCGCAGCCAGGCGTTGTCGGGCAGTATCACCGTCTGGTCGGTGATCATCGCCTGGATGGGCCGGGACGGGGCGAGGTGGCGGCGCACAAGGTCTTCGCTGGTGTACGACACACTCACCTCCGCAGGCTGAGCGCCAGGATTTCGGAGAGGGCCGTGAGCTGGCTTCCGACCGGCGCGGTGGAGAACGCGGTCACCACTTCGATTCGGATCCAGAAGCGGGAGGCGCCGCCGATCAGCCGTTTCTGCCAGTCGACCGGGAGGCTGTTGTAATCGTCCCAGAGGAGAAGGTCATGATCGATGGCGCCGAAGTGGAATGGGCCGATAGAGGGAGCGAACGCGATCCACGCCGAGCCGTCCCAGTAGCTGGAGACGACCGTTCCTCCCGTTCCCGCCGAGGAGAGCAGGATCTTGGCGTAGCGGAAGGGTTCCTCCATGCCGAGGCAGAGCGCGGCGCCCGGCTGCTGGAAGAGGGCGCCCGACACCGGGTGCACAACGTTGCCGGTGGCAGCATCGGCGGCTTCAGCGGTGAGGTCGGCGTACGACGCCGACGAGGCGTGGTAGAGCACGACGCTGTCGAAGGTTTTCGCGCGCTGGTCCAATGCGGCCGGCGGCGAGAAAGTCCCGCCCGTGCGAACGGTGTACTTCGGCAGCATCTGGTCGGCCCCGAAGGGAGAGAGGTAGGTCACGAGCGGCGTGGAGCCGAGCATGAGGACCTGCGGCCATGCGCCACCGGAGGCATCCAGCGGGACCGTGGGGGTCCACTGGTCGCCGTCGAATTCCCGGTAGCGGAGGACGCCATTGTCCCAGGCGACACCGACACGGCCGTCCAAAGACGCGGCGACATCGAAGTGGTGGTCGAAGCCGGTGCCGGTGGCGAGATGGGACTCGCTTCCCCACGCACCGCCCGACAGGGGCTTGGTGCGCGTCGAGAGCTGGAGCGATCCGTTGGCGTAGACTGCCCACAGAGTGGCCGGGCCGACGGCAAGTCGACCGAAGACCGAGGATGCGCCGCTGGTCAGGGGGGTGCCGGAATCGGAAGGCCCGGTTCCCCAGGTGGCGCCGTTGTCAGCGGAGGCTTTGACATAGAGCGTGTGCACGCCGATATCGATCCAGGTCCACGTGACCCACAGGTTGCCGTCGGGCAGGGCGACGACGCTCGGATCCTGGGTGATAGGGCGATCGCTGACGGTTACTTTGGGAGCGACCGACCAGACGCCGCCGGTAAAGTCGAGCCGACGGGTGATAAGGTGGTGGTTCGGTGTGTCGGTGTAGACGACGTGGATGGCGCCGTTGGGGAGTATCACGACGTCGAACGCCGTCTCGGCGGCATCGCTGATCACGACCACCGGGGCGGACCAGGAGGTGTATGGCCGGTCGGCGTAGACGTAGGCGATTTGTCCCGGCGCCGCAAGATAGAGGATGATCTGCCGCCCGGCGTATTGGCCGGAGCCGACCCGGAAGAGCTTGTGTCCTCCGGGGAGTCCGAGCGGTGCGGCGGCGGTTGATTGGGCCGTTTTCTGTCGCATAGCTATCCTTTAAGTGCGGGGTCCGCCGGAGCGGACCCCGGGGTGGATCAGGCATGAACCGTGTCGAGTACGACGGCGGCGTCCTTGATCACTTTGGCGTAGGTGACGGACTCGGTGATGACGGCTTCCTCGAAGCGCTGTTCGATCACTTTGTCGTACTCCACCGTCAGCGGCTGGGTTATCACTTCCTCGATGGCGAAGCGGCGGTCGAGGCCGATGATGAGGTCGGTCGCGAGGTCATCGCACCGCACGAGCGACGCTCCGAGCGGGCTGAAGAGCTCGCCGGTGTTCTGGAAGCGGTAGCCGGCCATCGGGTCCTTGAATTCGTCGAGGGTGAGGATCTCCTTCATGAGGTTGACGTGGCAGATGATGGTGTTCATCTCGAACGGCGCGAACTTCGACCAGAGGTTGACCAGGTCGTCGTAGGCGAGTGTGCCGCTTGAAGCGGTGTTGATGACGGCGGCGGGGTTGCTGTTGCCGTCGCCGTTGAGAATCGTGTCGACGAGCAGGCCGATCTTGTCGGTCTGGAGGCGGAAGCCGATGTACCAGAGCAGGACGCGGAACTGCGAGGTGGTGCGGTAGCGGAGGGCCTTGTAGGAGGCTTTGAGCGCGAGGCCGTAGTCGGCCACTTTCACGGCGTGGGTCTGCTCGGTGACGAGCAGTTGGGGGATTTCGGCTCCGTCGGAAATCGGCCGCAGGCTGAAGCGGGCGGTGTCGGCGGTGTCGATGAAGAAGGGGGTGTAGGAGTTGGCCGCGACGGTGGTGGTGTTGGCGACGAGCCTCGACAGCTCGGGGCGCATCGACTGCCCCGTGCGGATTTCGCGCCGCATGAATTCCGGCAGGAGTGTGGGCGCCTGCTGGTAGAACTGCTCGACGGTGGTCGGGATTCGGCCGCCGAGCCGTACACCAGCCAACGCGAGCTGCCGCTCGAACGCATCGAGGGGCGACCCGGCGGGGCTGGGATCGTACTCGTCGAGCTCAGCAATTCGGAGAGGGTCAAGCCGCGGGCGTCGGCCTCCTGGTACAGGTTGCGGCTGATTTCGACCGAGGCGGCGCGGCTCAGATCGACGCGTCCCGTGGGAAGATCCTGGCCATCGAGGGCGCTCTGCGCCCGCACCGCGGGCGAGTGGAGAAACTGTTCGAAGTTCATCGGTACCTCCGTTAGTTGAGAAGAATGGCGCAGTCGGTGGCGCCGTTGACCTCGAGCACCGTTCCGCGCGCGATGTTGCCGCCGATCGGGTCGGGGGTCACCGAGGGGGCCTGTTTGACGGTGCCAGCGGTGCCGCCGACAACGCGGTTGCCGACGACAGGGATGATGGCGGAGGTCTTCAGGCGGCAGATGCCGCCGACCTGCACGGTGGCGAGGCGCC
>JBGSIV010000103.1:0-2055 GCA_041742355.1 Candidatus Zixiibacteriota bacterium | reverse complement strand
GGAGGCCGGGGCACTGCTGGCGCGCGACCCGGCCGGGCACTACCCGACCGCTGTCCCCGGGGGAGTCTGATAAGGCGACGATCTGTTAACGCCGGTCCAGACCCCCTTAATGAACTATCGTCCTGCCGCACCGACGATCGTGAGGAGACGCTGTACTGCCTCGAATGACGGTTCCACAGGGACAACGTCGTGGTTCAGGGTCCCCAGGTCAGCGTTTCTCGGTTTGTCACGGGGTTGACCGAGGCTGTTTTCAGTCATCTACTCATTCCCTGGAAGCGAACCACCCTGTTGGGGTGAGCAGTCGAGCCTGCAACCCCGGCGTTTCGGCGAGGCGACTCCAAGTATGCCCTCCAACGCCCGACTCGCTCAGGCGGGGGTTGCAGGTGGTTTGATGACAACCGAGAGGACTGGATTCAGACTGGTGAACGGTGACAACATTGACACCAAGGCGCCAGGGCCATGCCAGCCCGGCCTGGCTGAGTCCCGCGCCCGTGCTGCATTCGCTGGTCTGGAGCTGGACCTGGGTTGCAGGGGTACAAGTAGAGCCCCGAGGATGGACGGGCCACCGGTTCGCCTCGCCGGGGGTGGCGCAACCTGAAATGGGGCCCATTGACGACCGGCGGCGGGGCCACATTCCCGGCCGTTGGGAAGCTGCACTGCAGAACCTCCTTTGTTGCGCGTAGGCCAGCGCGTCATTGATTCGGGATTACTGATGCCGAACAGAAGAAGGCTTCTCAAATTACTGGCGGCGAACCTCTCGGCTCTCCTGTGCGGCTTCCGTACGAAAATGAACGGTCAAGTTACGAAGGCTTCAAATGCGGACAAAGAGGTCACTCTCTACCGGGTCCTCAACGGGAATCCCGCCGCCAACATCTCCACGATCGTTGACATGATGGGAGGCATCAAGAACATCGTCGGGGTCGAGGATGTGGTGGTCATCAAGCCGAATGTGCAATGGTGGAACCAGGGCGCGCCGAATCTCCTGGCGCTGAAGACCTTCGTCGACATGATTATGGGTCTCCCCGGCGGTCTTTCGGGTGAGGTGATTGTGGCCGAGAACTGCCATCGCGGCCAAACGCCCTGGCGATCCGAATACTCTGGATGGAGACATGTTTTTGAGCGCAACTCCGATTTGCCGGGCATTCGGAATTACAATGAGCTACACGCCGATCTGAAAGAAAGGCATGGCGATAAGTACTCCACCTGCCACTGGATCGATGTGAAGGCTGGAGGGAGTCGCACACCTGGCCCCGCCGAGGGCAACGGCTATGTCTATTGCGACGGTACTGGCGGTGTTCCGAACGTGGTGTTCTGGAACAGTCTCCGTGGCGATCTCCGCCGCGAGACGATCATGACCTATCCTGTCTTTCGCACTGACCGCGGTACAATTGTCGATCTGAAAAGAGGTATCTGGGCCAAGGGCACCTACACGGGCCAGCCGATGAAGTTCATCAACTTTGCGGCCTTGAACCATCACAGCACTTACTGCGGGATGACAAGCAGTATCAAGAACTATCTGGGCGTCAGTGATCTCAGCGGAGGCCCTGATCCGCGCAATGATGGGAGACTGACCGGAACCTACTACAATTTTCATTCCTTCCCGTTCAACAGGTGGGCGCCTGGGCCGATGCCTGGAATGATCGGTGCGGAGATCGGTGTGTATCTGAGTACGGTGCGAAAGGCTGATTTGAACATCGTGACCGCGGAATGGGTGGGTCTTGCTTCACGCACGGACCTGCCGGCGGCACGAACTCGCGCCGTGATGGCATGTACGGACCCGGTGGCGTTGGATTTTCATGCTGCGAAGTATGTCCTGTATCCGAATTCGGGGATTCGCGTTCACAATCCAGAGGACCCCGAGAGCCCTACTCGCCAGTACCTCAAGGCCTGCGCCCGGCATGGCGGGGGAATTCTCGATGAAGCCAAGGTGTCCGTCGAATCCTATGACGTGCAGGCCGGCCGGCTTCAGTCAGGCCATGAGCTCGTGGTCATGGGTGACAGACAGTGGGGAGCGGACCCGAAGGCGATCATGAAGTTCCTTGTTCTTCGATACGG
>JBGSIV010000102.1:0-22607 GCA_041742355.1 Candidatus Zixiibacteriota bacterium | reverse complement strand
GTATGACAACCAGATTCGTAAGGAGCCTGCAAAGGCTAACCGGCTCAAATCTCACCGGTTCAAGGTGCGACACGCGCAAAACAGAAGCATAATTCCTACACAACTGTTTCCCTAGACCAACACCAAAGTACCTAAAACTCGCGAATTGTCAAGCACTTTTTGAGGTTTGAGGACCTATCCTGCTAAGTACGATAGCCGTTAGTAATAGGATTGGGTTTCAACAGAAGGGAGGCAGGGCTTCACCCTCGTCATCCTGGAGGTGGATGAAGCAGCCCAAACGCCCTCGGCGAAGGCCCTCAACCGGAAGCCAACTCCTCGGAGGGTGACTGGGCTCAGAAGGGACCGAACAGGAAATTGATCACTGTCATGACGCGGCCCTGAATGGGGATGGGCATGTTGAGGTGAAGTACCGCTTTATCATTGACGACGGAGATAGTGAAACGATTCACAAACTGGTTTAGCGAGAGGAAGACAGCCCTTCGGGCGGCAGCCGCCTCCGGGGAGCGCCATTCTCCACCATTGCGGATCGGATCAGTCCTTAAGGCGGAAACGCACGGCACCGGACGGAGAGGGGCGAAACAGGTAGGGTCGACTGGTTGCGGGCGTCTCGGCTGGGAGGGCTGCAGGAGGACCAGATCTGTCCGGGGCCGGTGGCAAAGCCGACCGAGCAGGTGGGACACACTATAGCTCTCCAATCCATGAGAAGGGTATGTGGGTGGGCGGCCATCCTTGGGAGGATGCCTCGCGATTCAGGGGGCGTGGGGGGCTATGTATGAAGTGTCCACGGTACAAAAGGCACCCGCAAAAAAAGTTTAGGATTGTTGATACAAGTATGTCAGGCGGGAGCCTGGCGGGAACCTAATGTGTCATAAATGACGCGCCTCGCCGGGGTAGTAAGGGAGCCGTCAGTAACCCAAATGACAGGCCCGAAGCCGGGTTGATCTCGGCTCCGGGCGAGAAAGTCGCTGACTAATTCTGGGCGAACCGGCCTACTGACGGGCGCGGTACTTCTCGTACAGCTCGGTGTGTTTCGAGGACAAATCCACTGCCCGGCCGTTGATGAACATCATCTGCACTCCAGCCGTGAGGGGGTCGAGAATGTCCCCTTTGGAGACTATCAGGGTGGCCTTCTTGCCGACCTCCAGAGAGCCCAGGTCTTTGTCGACGCCAAGAATCTCGGCCGCCGACAAGGTTATGGAGCGGAGGGCGACTTCAGCGGGGAGTCCGAATCCGACGGCATGGCCGGCCTGGATGGCGAGGTTTCTCACGCCGGAGGCGCCGCCGCCGGTAGAAATACAGAAGGGGATCCCAGCCTCATACACCATCGTTGCTGTCCGGTATCCGAAGTCGTAGGGGTCATCTTCGCGCATGGGCAGCCGTTGAGTTCCGCCGAGGATCACGGGTACGTCATTGCTAATCAGAAGTTCGGCCGCCTGATAGGCCTCGCGTCCGCCGACAATGGCCAGTTTGAGGCCGTACTCCCGGCTGAACGCGACCGCTTGTTCGATCTGGCGGTAGTCATCGGCATGCACGAAGAGCCGCATCCGGCCCTCAAACAGCGGGACAAATCCCTCCCACCGCGAGTCAACGGGAATGGAGGAATCGGCCTGTTTCGCGCCGAAGTAGGCCCGGGCATCGTCGAAAACGCCGAGCAGGCGGGCGCGTTCTTCGGCCTGATCCTTCTTCTTCTCTTCGATGGGTCGTTCATCCCACCAATTGTCTCCGACCGATACGCTCGGCCAACTCAGGTGCAAGCCGACCTCGGGCTGCTCCAGGGCGTCCTCGACAGTCCACCCATCGAGGTTGATGAGGCTGGATCGGCCCATGACGAGCCTTCCGCCCGGGATCACCAGGGCAGTGGTGATGCCGTTGGCGCGTACGGTGGGGATGATCTCCGAGTCGGGGTTATACGCGACCCAGGCCCGGATCTCGCCCTTATCGAGGCCGACCTCGGAAGCGTCCTCGGTGGCCCGCACGGCTCCGATTTCGGTCAGGCCGAGGCTGGAGTTGGCAGCGATGAGTCCGGGGTACACGTTCCGGCCGGCGACGTCGATGATTTCGGCTCCGGTTGGGACAGGCAGATCAGGGCCAATGGCGGTGATCCGGCCGTTCTCGAACAGGAGGTCGGTGGATTCCAGAACGCCGCCAGAGACGGTGAAGAGATTGCCACCTTTGAGGAGGACAGGGGCGTTCTGGGGGTGGCCGGGGAGGTAGTCGTGGCTGAGGGTGGGACCGGGCAAGCCGAGGAGGGCTGTCAGGACGGCCACAAGGGGCCCCAGTATGCGCACAGAGTGGCTATCGCGTCTCATGGCGGCCTCCTCCTTCAACTTGGAGATCGAGGTTGTCCGGCGGCGCGGGATGACGGCTATCAGGCGAGGACTTTCGACCGTCTGGCGCCTTAGCCTCGAGCGCTTTCTGAACGAGCTGGCGCTTCTCGGTTGCGAGCTCGGCCCGCATAAGGCTGTCGGAGCCGATGTCGAAGTACTTTCTTCCGTCGAGCCAGGTCTGTTCGGGGTGGGAGTAGATAGACATGGGGGGACCATTCCAGATAACGAAATCGGCGTCCTTGCCAGTCGTGATACTCCCGACGCGATTCTCGATCCCCATGAGGCGGGCGGGGTTAATGGTCACCATTTTGAGTGCCTCTTCAGGCGACATGCCGGCGTACATGATCGACTTGGCGGCCTCCTGGGGCAACCGGCGGGCGAGATCGGGGCTATCCGAGTTGATGGCGACGAGGACGCCCTTTTCGGTCATGAGGGCAGGGGATTGAGGGATCCCGTCGTAGGTTTCGAATTTGTAGGCCCACCAATCGGCGATACTTCCAACGCCCACGCCAGCGGCGGCGAGTTCGGCAGCGATCTTATATCCCTCGAGGCCGTGGGCGAAGGACTGCACGGTGAAGCCGAACTCGCGAGCGAGCCGAATGAACATGAGCATTTCGGTGGCGACGTAGCCGTGGCAGTGGGCGGCGATGCGGCCGTTGAGGACATCGACGAGCGCCTCAAGCTGGAGATCGCGGCGCGGGGGAATGGTGCGCCGTTGCTGGGTCTTGCTCAGCCAGGTGTACGCTGCCCATTGCTTTTCGTAGGAACGGGCCGCCTGAAACGCATCACGGAGGATAGCGTCAACGCCGAGGCGGGTCTGCGGGTACCGGGTGTTGAAGCGCTCTCCCCAACCGCTCTGCTTGACGTTTTCGCCCAGGGCGAATTTCATCGCGGGGGGAGCACCGCGGAAGAGCAGGCTGTCGGCTGACATACCCCAGCGCCACTTGACCAGGGCAGCCTGGCCGCCGATCGGATTCGCGGAGCCGTGCAGCAGGCGCGCCGTAGTGGTGCCCCCGGCCAGCTGGCGGTAGATATTAATATCATCAGGGTCGAGGATATCCTCGATTCGCACTTCGGGGGTAATGGCGTGGGTGCCTTCGTTGACGTCGCCGGAGATAGCGGTGTGGGAGTGTTCGTCGATGATGCCAGGGGTCAGGTGCTTTCCGGTGGCATCGATGACCGTCACTCCCTCAGGCGGGGCCAGATCTTTGCCGACGGCGGCAATTCGGCCGCTGCGCATGAGCAGATCGGCGTCTTCCAAAATGCCGGCCTCATCGCAAGTCCAGATGGTCGCATGTTGGATGAGCACATCCTGTATGGGGGGAATAGACTCGAGTCCCCAGGCGCGATTGGGATAGGTCAGGCGGGATACGAACTCCGGGGAGGAAGTTGATTCACGGGCGGTGGAATCGGCATCGGGAATGAAAGTCGAGGTGCGGATCGCGAGCCAGTCGACCCACTGGCCGTCAGGAAGAGCAGCTTTGCCGGCGAGGGAGTCTTTTGAGGCGCGACCGGAGAAACGGTGGATACCGGCGATGGCGAACGCATCCTTGACTCTGAACGAAATGCGATCGCGCTCGACCTGGACATCGCTCAGGCGGAGCGTGTCGGCCCGGCGCACGAGAGAGCCTTCGCAGGCTGTCGGCTTGCCTTCCAGGACGAGTTCCGCGGAATCACCGACAAGGGTCAGGAAATAACTCCCGCGAAAGTCGGAGGCATCAAGGGGGGTGAACTCGTGACGTTCGCCGGCTACCCATGTGGCAAGGATACTCGTCGTATCGGCGAACAGGTTACCGTCGCAAACGATGAAGCTGGCCAGCTTTCCCGGCTCGAGGGTGCCGACGGAGCGATCGACACCACAGAGGCGGGCTGGGGTGACAGTCAGGGCACGCAGGGCGGCCTTCTCGGAAAGGCCGTAGCGGACAGAGGTTCGGAGATTCTCGATGAACTTCTTGGGGTTCTCTCCCTTGGCGGTCAAGGCGAAGGTGATGCCGTGTCTTTCGAGAACGGCCGGATTCGCAGGGGCCCGTTCCCAGTGGCGGAGATCGCCGAGCGTGACGTCGAGTTCGTCCTCGAGAGACTTGACCGGCGGCGGTTCAGGGAAATCGAGAGGTATTACGATCGGTATGCCGAGGGCTTCGATTTCGTCGATCCGCTTGTATTCGGAGCCTGAGCCCACGGCGACTATGGTCCGATTGAATTCGGCGGCAAGCCGGGCGGCGCGGAGAATGTCGAGTTCGGAGTTGGCGAAGAAGAAGAGTGTGTCGGCGGGGTTTTCCGCGAGCGCTTCTATGGCCGAGTTGAATTCAGGCATCTCCTGGGCGGGGTTCTCGTCCCAGGCCCTGCGGGCGGCATTGTACCACTGGACATCCAGAAGCATCTGGCGGATGAGGACGATGGCTCCCATGAGCGATGAGGGGTAGTCCTGGCTTGACGTGCCCTTGCTGAAAGAAACGAAGTGACTGGACCGGGGACGGAGGAACTGGTCGTTGGGCAGGCCCTGGCGGAGAAGGGCAACCGCAGAACGACCGCGGAAGATGCCGTCCAGGCGGGCGGTCTGCACGGTCGTGAAGCCCAGTCTGAGCAGCGCTTCTGCTTTTGCAGAGTCGGGGCAGAATGAGTCGGCCCCATCCACCTCACCATGGATAGCTTCGTTCCAGGCGCTGCCGCCAATTCGATCGGCGTAGTACTTGGGAGCGGCTCCCCAGCGACGAGAGCGGGCCTCGTTCGCAGGCAGGCCATAATCGGTGCAGGGGTCGATGAAACCGGGGTAAATCGTTCGGCCCTGCAGATCGACAATGCGAGCGCCAACAGGGATAGCAATCGATTCGCCGACAGCCCGGATGATACCGTCTTTCATAACCAACGCGGCCGATTCGAGTGTCAGATCGGGGGATACGACTATGCGCGCATTAGTGAAAGCGGTGAGGGTGGGCGTGTTGTCGCGAATACCGAGTTCCGGGGTCGTCGACGCCGCGGCGGTGGCGGCGGCCAGAGCGAAAGCGAGAGCGGCGAGGTGCAGCACTGATTTCATGATGGACCTGCTCCCATGCTGGAGGTACTGCGAGCGTGGAGCGTCGAGCCCCCACTCGATTATGTTGTCGGGTAAATATGGGAAGGAGGCCGTCAAAAGGCAAGGAGCATAAATTCCGACACAGAACAAATGTGGGCAAACAAGAACACGCGGAGGGCATTGCCTCCGCGTGCGGGTAATCTTTGGCGCAGGCAGATGTTCTACGGACAACTGGCCGGTGCGACGCCGCCCTTGAAGAGGTAGTTCACGAGGTGTGTGATGTCGGAGACATTAACGAGGCCACTGACGTCAGCATTAACATCGGCCTCTTCGCTACATCCGGGTGGAGGACCGGTCTGGAACAGGTATTTGACGAGGTAAGTCAGGTCGGAGACGTTGACCGCGTCGGCGGGGTCGCCGTTGACATTGCCGCGGATGGGATCAACGCAACACCCATCGTCGCAAGCGTCGCCGATGCCATCGTTGTCGGAATCAGCCTGAGTCGGATTGTACGTGAACGGGCAGTTGTCAATCTGGCAGGTAGTGGCCGTGTAGCCCGGATTGCCGTAACCGTCGCTGTCAGTGTCCGTGCAGGTATCGCAGGCATCCCCGACACCATCGATATCGATATCCTCCTGACCGGCGTTGGAGGCAGCGGGGCAATTGTCACAGTCGTCGCCTAGGCCATCGCTATCCCCGTCGGACTGGCCGGGATTTGCCTCCGCCGGGCAGTTGTCGCAGCCGGTCGGAACCCCGTCGGCATCACCATCGATCATATCGTCGAAGCCGGGGCAGAGGTCGCAGCCGTCCGCGGTACCGTCGTTATCGGAGTCAACATTGTCGTCGAAGCCGGGGCAGACATCGCAGCCGTCCGGGACACCGTCGCTGTCGGTATCGACGTTATCGTCGAAACCGGCGCAAATATCGCAGGCGTCACCCACACCGTCGCTGTCGGCATCGGCCTGGCTGGAGTTGGCTATCGACGGGCAGTTGTCGTCGGGGCACTCGTTTTCGGGGTGGCTCGGATCGCCGTATCCGTCCAGGTCCGTATCGACACAGACGAACTGGTCGATGGCCATGCGGGTGAGGAAGAGATCGTACGCGCCCATCGAGGAGTCCTGAAGCGCTCCGGCAACTGGGAAGAAAAAGCTGCTGGTATACCCGCCGACATAAGCGTTCTGGCCCGTGTCGACGGCGATGCCGTAGCCGAAATCGAATCCGCCGACGCCGAGGTACGTGCTGTAGACGAGGGAATCACCGGCTTCGTAAATGCAGGAGACAAAAGCATCAGCGCCGGAGCTGTAGGTGCTGTCGAATGCGCCGCGCGTGGGGAAATCGTTGGAAAATGTGTTACCGGTGACATAGGCATAACCAAGATAGTCGATTCCGATGGCGGCGCCGAGGTCATTGCCATTCCCGCCGAGAAAAGTGCTGTACGCGAGGCTGGAGCCGGAGCCCTGAAGTTTGAAGACGAAGACGTCGAGGTTGCCATTATATCCGGCGTCGAATGCCTGCATGGTAGGAAAGCCGGAGGATTTTGTGTAACCGGTAACGAAAGCGTTGTCGGCAGTATCGACCTCGATGGCCAAACCGGACTCGTCGGATGTCCCTCCGACGTAGGTGCCGTAGACCAGGGTGTTGCCGGCTGAGTTCAGGCGAGCGACGAAGACGTCGCCGGCAGTGGCTCCGCCCCCATACGTGCTGTCGTACGCGTTGAGAATCGGGAAGTCGGTTGAGAGAGTATATCCCGTGGCGAACGCATCGCCGGTGGCATTGACATCAAGCGACAGAGCTGCGTCACCGGCAGTGCCGCCAAGGAACGTGCTGTACGACAGGTTTTGCCCCGCAGCATCGAAACTCGCCACGAAGGCGTCCGTAGCGCCGTCGAGGCTGTTGTCGAACGCCGAACCGGAGACCGGATAATCGGTGGAAGCGGTCTTTCCGGCGACATAGATGTTACCGAAACCATCGAGTGCGACATCGTTGGCGATGTCGTCGTCGCTGCCGCCGAGGTAGGTCGCGGAGAGCAGCGCGTTTCCGGCAGGGGAGAGCCTCACGATGAAAGCGTCTTCACCGCCGCCGATGGAGGCCTGGTAGGGGCTAACGGTCGGAAAGTCAGTGGAGGAAGTCTGGCCGACGAGGATCAGTTCGCCGAGGCTGTTGACCTGAGCGGCGTAGGCCCGTTCATCGCCGGTCGCGCCACCGATGTAGGTGCTGTACATGAGAGAATCGCAGAAAGGGGCCACCTTCACGGCGATAATGTCGTAAGCAGCCGGGGCGCCGCCGCTGTAGGTGCTGTCGTAGGCACTCTTCAGGGGGAAATCGCTCGACGTGACGTATCCAACCAGGAACGCGGCGCCGTCACTGTCAATGGTGACATCGCGGCTGTAGTCGTTGGAGGCACCGCCGAGCATGGTGCTGTATTCGATGACGGGGTCGATTATCAGGGGGAGGCCGGGGTCGTACCCGTGGGGGAGAGAGAAGCCGAAAACATTGTTGCCGTACAGAGCAAAATCGGCAGCGACGGGGAGACGCCGGCCGTCCCGTTCCTGGTACACGACCGGAGCCTGTTCCTCGATACGGCCGTAGTCGGTGGAGATAATGAGGCGGCCCTCGGAATCGACCGAGAGGTTCTGGGCACCCGCAACCCGGACCTGGATCTGTTTGGGATCGGCGCCGACGGCGACTTCAAAGTCATACTCGAGGGCCTGATTGGAGGCATGGTACACCAGGTTGATCCCATCGTAGAGGTCCTCAAATACAACCTCGCTGTAGTGAGGGACGTCGGGGCGCCAGGAGCTCTGACCGGCGCCAAAGAAGTAGTTGGTCGTCATGCCAACCCCGGTACGCCCCCGGACCTGAGGAGACTGGTTAGCGCCGACGAACGAGATGCGCACGAGGCGGTATGCGACGCTGTCCGGTTCATCGGGAGTGGCGTAGCCATAGCGGACCAGTTCGTCGGCCGGCTCCGGCGGTTCGATCTGCTCGACGAAATGGTAGAACACCTCATTTTGCGTGAACCACACGATGGCGCCGCGGGTGTCGGACCGGAAGGAGACAAGATCCGAGTACTGACCGACGTTTGGAATGAACGTAATAGACTGCGCGACGTCGCCTTGATCCGACATGGGCCTGGCGGTCAAGTCGACCCGATCCGGAGCGAGCGACGAACCATCATCTCCGGATGCAACAATAGAAATCAGACAAACAGCCAGAAAAGGTATCAGCAGTTTGGCCCAACGAGCTACGGACCCGCGGTATGTCACAAAAAGTTACTCCAGATGTCGATCAGCGACGGAACGAAGGGAAGTGTTGTCAACGTATTAGTATCTCGAATATACAGCTTCCCCGGTACTTCTGTCAAGTGCAAATCAGAGCAACCCCCTCCACAACGGGGGCCATACCGGTAAGGTCGACAGATGTTCCTGTGTGGTTTACTGGCCACCGACGATTTCTGTCTCAAACCTCCGGTATGTTTCAGATCGAACCGGATCTGTCGGCCGCTGGCCGTAGAGTCCTACTGCGGGGGGCAAGCAGGGGCCGGTCCGTCGCGGAAGAGGTACGCGACCAGATAGGTCAGGTCGCTGACATTGGGTGAGCCACCCGAGTTGTTCACGTCTCCAGAAACCAGCACCGAGAGAGGAGGACCGTTGCGGAAGAGAAAGTTGACCAGATAGGTCAGGTCGGCGACGTTGGGCCCAGTCCCGTCCGCGTTTATATCTCCGCACAGGTAGGCAATGGGTACTTCTACGGTCAGTTGAACCGGTACGGTGAGCGGAGGATCCACTGGGTTGTTTGATGAGACGATGAGATCAAGGTTGTAAACACCGGAGTCCAGACCGGCCGCGCGCACGACGAGGTCGATCGTATCGGCGGCATGTGGCGCAACCTCTCCACGGTCCTTACCGGGTGTAAGCCAGGCGAAGGGGCTGGCAAACTGTATCGCCAGTGAATCATGCAGATAAGGGATAAGGTAGGCGACTTCAAGGCCCGCGGCGCCATCAGGTCCTTCGATGCCAACCGAACCAGTGTTGGTGGCGAAGCCTGCCGCGATACTCAGGTACTGGAAAAGAGCTGTGCCGTCAGGAAAGAGCCTTACTTGAGCGGTGATGACGTCCCCAGGGGAGGCACCGTATTCGGGGTAGTCTGTGAATTGGATGGTGCAGTGGTCGGAGTCGGAGGCCATGTGCACGCCGACGCCCGGATTGTCGAGGTCGGAGGGATCCAGATCACTCCACATCCATGCGAGGAGGGAGTTCGGGGCGGCGCCGCTGGGGAGGCTCGTGTTGGCGCGGCTGTCCATGCCATCCGGCGTGAAGCCGATGATTCCGTTGGAACCGATATAGAGCTCAGTATAGGCAGAGTCGTAGAAGGGAAACGGGAAGCCGACAGGATACGGGCCGGCGAAGTTGTCATCGCTCAGGGCGGGGGCCAGGTTGGCGCCGCTATCGGCGATATCGATCCACTGAAATCCAAAGCCGGAAGGATCATCCGAGTCGACCCACACATACCCGTATTCATCCGGACCGCCGGCGCTGAAGATTGCCGTGGGGCCGGAGAGAGTCCGAGGCAACCCCTTCTCCGCTGCGATATCGAAAAACCCCTCGGGGTATGCGTGCCGGGCCGAACCCAGTCGACCGATGCCGTCTGCTGCGGTTTCTTGCGGGCTCTCGGCAGGTTGGGCGCGAGCGAGGGAAAAATCGAGAGCCCCCGGGCCGCTGTTAGCAACAATCAGCTTCAGGACGAGCGAATCGCCACGATCGAGCGTCGCCACTATCGAAGCCGGCTGGACCGAGAGGGACGGCGCCAGGTCGAGTCGAATGTTGTCGATGAACCAATGGTCACACGTGGCGCAGGATCCGAAGGAGCGAAGGCGGAATCTGAACGCCGAGTGGAGCGCGTCCGATCCCAGCAGAATTGACCGCCGCTCGAATCGGCCCATGGCGATGCCGTCGCCGCTCAGGTGGTCCAGCAGAATCCACTGCCCGGTGTTGTCCTGGTACTCGATCCAGAGGTCGTCCCCGTTATCAGGAGGTTCGCCCGCCCCTTTTTGGTAGTAGTACGTGAAGATGACTTCGGAGGCGGAGCCAAGATCAATGGTCTGGCTGACTACAGTGTCCACGCTACCGTCGAGTTTGAGGGCAAATGGTCCGGAAGGGGGATTGACGGCCTCGGGAGAAATCGAGGCAGTGCCCAAAAAGAACCAGCGCAGGACGTTGGCGGTGTCGGTCGGGAAACTTTCAAACCAGGGAAGGGTAGAGGAAGGGCCGTCGGAAATTGTTTCGATGAGGGCAGTATCGACGGCGCCTGATTCCGCCTGCGAGCCGGCCAGAAGGCGTGATGGGTTGATCGAGGAGGCCGCGGCGTCGGAGGCAATGATGACGCGGGCAATCAGGTGCAAAGAGTCCCCGGGTGAAAGAAGAGGTGTGAGGTTCACCGGAGTCGACCCGGAGGAGTCATAAATCTGGAGTGGCCAGCCGCCCAAATCATCGGCCTGCAGGCTGAACTGATCAAGTGACGCTCCCCGATTGCGCAGAGTAAAAGGATGATCGACCGCAGACCCGGCCGGACCGGATCGGGCCGAAAGTGACGGCGTCAGCGCGACACCAAAGGGTGGAGGCAGGGCTACCTCTATGTTGTCGACAAACCAGTCGTCAAAGGGTCCGACGTTTCCGGTACAGCGAATTCGAAAACGGAAGCGCCGATGCAGGGCATCCTGATGAAGGGAGAACTCCTCCTCGGTGAAGGTGGACATGTCGGGGCCGTCACCGGAGATACAAATGAGTTCCTGCCAGCCCCCCACAGAATCGACGTAATCGACGCAGAGATCATCGCCTGGTTCGGGGGAGTCACCGCCACCCGTTCTCTCCCATGCAAAGCGGAAGTGTACAGCGTCTTGACCGGCCAGGTCAACAGCCGTCGAGATAACGGTGTCCGCGCCAAAGCGGTTGCCGTTCAGGTGCAGGCTGTACGGAGCAGATAGTTCGCCGAGGCCGGTTTCATCAATCTGCATTTCAACCGCACGTGCCCAAAAGAGAGGGTCGATGAAAATCTCCGCGAAGGTCTCGGCGAAAGGGAGTTCCATAGATGAGCCATCGGACACCGTCACGCGCGTCGCCGTCGCCGAGAGGCCTGGATCGCCGACCGAGACTGCTTGCACCGAAGCCGTATCGGTGGAGAGATAAGCGCTCGCCGGGACGATAACCCGAACGGTGAAGCGAAGGGAATCCCCCGGGGGAATAGCCGGCGTACTCGAAATCTGGGTCGCCCGCGAGCTATCGTAGAGTGCGGTAGGCCAGTTCGATACCGGGGCTGTCAGGCCGTAGCTGTCGGGAACCAATCCACCGTTGACAATCCACAAGGCATGCCAGACGGTGTCGCCAATCAAGCCGCTGGATGCGGAGAAGTCTGGCCGCAAAGCCAAAGCGTAGTCAACAACCCTGAACGTGTGTGGGCCTGAAGTGTCGGCCTGCCCGGCTACGTCTCGGGCGGTGAGCCGGTACGCTATCACGGTGCCGGGGGACTGGGCCGGTATTGATGAGAGGTACTCGTCAGCACCCGGGCCAGGGCTCATACTCAAGGTGGTGGTGACGCCGTCGATTTCGTAGTGAAGCAGAATCGAATCCGGGATGAGTGCGGTGTCGGAGAAGACTGTGGCGGCGACGGGGCAGGGATTGAGCGTGTCGCGCGTGTCGGGAAGGGGGTTATGGAGGATGGTCAGGCCGACCGCGATAGCCCGGGCAGCGAGAGCGGCCTGGTGAAGGTTCAGTCGTCCGCCGGAAACGGTTATGCCCGTGAGCGAAGGTTTGGGATCCACGGAACCGAGTATCGCCTGTTTCATGAGCAAGGCAACCGAATCAGGACGTACCCGGGCCAGCATGATCAGGTCAAGGTCCGTCACGCTGTACAGGTAACCAATGGCGCCGGCGACATGGGGGGAGGCCATCGAAGCGCCGGTTTTGGCTCCGTATCCGCCCCCCTGCAGAGTGGAGTAGACACTGGTGCCGGGGGCGCCGAGGTCTATGGACTCCAGGCCGTAGCCGACCGAGGAGTTGAGCTGGTCGGAGGAAGTCGTGTTGGTCACCGCAAGGAGGAAATCACTGGGGCACGCGGTGGGAATGTCCCCCTCGACATCGACGTCCAGGTGAATGTTGGGCGCGGCCCCGGCGCTGAGCACACCGTATGCTCCCAGCGAATCGTACAGAGCGCACCAGATCGGATAGTCTGCGGGGTCGCCGAAATCGACGCCGAACGAGGAGTTGGTGGCGACCACAAAGGCGCCGGACGCGCCATCGGTCTCATTGTATTGCGCCCGCATTTCGAGGGCATAAGCATACGCGGCAACGGCAATCGCCTCCTGCTGAGTGGAACCCACTATGGGCATGACCTGGACATTCCAGTTGACGCCGCAGACGCCGCTGAGATTGTTCCCTTTCGCTGCGGCAATGCCGGCGACATGGGTTCCATGATCGGAACTGGTCACATTGCCGTTCCCCTGACCGGCGTTCCAACCATGATAATCGTCGATGTACCCGTTGCCGTCGTCATCAAGACCGTTGGCCGCAATCTCATGGATGTTCTTGAAGTAGGCTATATCCGGATGGCTCAAATCGCAGCCGGCATCGACGACGGCGATGACGATGGGATCGCCGGAGACGGTCGTGCCGGAAATCCCGAGATCCCAGGCTTCCGGGGCGTCGATATCGGCATCCGCGGTCCCCCCGGTCTGACCGGTGTTGTGCAGCCCCCATTGGTTGACAAAGAAGGGGTCATTGGGGATGGTCGAACGCAGATCGATCGCATGATTGAATTGGGCAAGTTCCACCGCCGGGTGCCGGTGGAGATCGTCCAGGAGACGATCGGCGTCAAGTGCGGCCTTTGTGGTGAGTGTATCGAATTCGAAGAGCCAGATGTTGAGCCGGTGGGAGAGAAGGCGGGCTGGCCGGAGACGGCTCGCGGCGAAGTCGTCGGCCACCTGCGGCGCAGCCTTTTCGGAGCTTACCTGGATGATGAGTTGTCCGGGAACGCGTTTCGCCGGCTCGTCGGTTTCGGAAGCCGTTCCAACCGCACGTACCTCGGCGAAAGAGAAGGAACACAAAAACCAGAGCAGAATCGGACCAAAGCACCGGCGCATGAACACCTCGAGGTATCAGGGCAGTCGCAATGAATCGCGAAAACCGCGTGTAAGAACGATGGGCGAACCCGGCCCAGTCCGGCGACCGCTGGCACAGCGCGCCAAGCGCCGGATTCAAATACAATGTAAGGGGTTCGGAGCAGTTGTCAATGGGATTGGCGATATCATCCCGACTTTGCCCGGATTTACCCAAAAGATGCTGCGATAAGCTGTGGTGCCGGCTCTCCAGCGCGATGAGGCGGACCTGCGCTCTTTTTCCGCATGACAGAGTGAGCAGTCGATGTTACATTGGTTGCGATGGATGACGCGCCGATTCTTCATGGCGGTTATCCGGCATGACATCGGTCGTAATCACTGCTCACCATAGGAGGTCCTGACGCAATGAACCCCAGACGCTGCACGTTTCTCGTGATGCTGGTTGTGACTGCCGCGGTTGTCGCCCCTGTCGGCTGGTCGGGTGAAGCGACTGTCGCAATTGCCCCGCCGGTGGCGGCCGTACGGCCGCACATTGACACGGTACACGGCATCGAACGGGTCGACAACTACTACTGGCTGCGCAACCGCGGGGATTCGGCGGTGCTGGCCTACCTTGAGGCCGAAAACGCGTACACCGAGTCGATGATGGAACACACGGAGAAGATGCAGGAACTGCTTTTCGCGGAGATGAAGGGGCGGATCAAAGAAACCGACATGACCGTCCCCTACCGGTACATGGATTACTACTACTACGCCCGCACGGAAGAGGGAAAGCAGTACGGGATCTTCTGCCGGAAGCGAGGAACGCTGGACGCACCGGAGGAAGTGCTGCTCGACATCAACCTCCTTGCCGAGGGACATGACTACTACAACGTCGGGGCGCACGAGATCAGCCCGAGCCAGCAGATCCTGGCCTATACGTTTGATACGGCGGGTGCGGAAACCTACACACTGGTCGTGCTCAATCTGGAGAACCGGGAATACTTCGCCGACACGGTGCCGAATGTCTCCAGCCTGGCGTGGGCGGCGGACAACCGGACGCTTTTTTATACGGTTGAAGACGAAACCCGGCGGCCGTACCGGTTGTATCGTCATGTTCTGGGCACACCGCCTGCCGACGACGAACTCGTTTACGAAGAGGCGGACGAGGCGTACTATATGGGGCTGGCGGAGACACGCAGCCGGGAGTACCTGGTCATGATGCTCGGTAGCCAGGTGACCTCGGAGACCTGGTTCCTGAAGTCCGATAATCCCAGCGGGTCGTTCAAGGTGATGGCGCCGCGGGAGCAGAATGTCGAGTACATGGTGGATCACCAGGGGGACAAGTTCTATATCACCACCAACAAGGATGCGGTCAACTTCCGTCTGATGAGTGCCCCCGTCACCGATCCGTCGCCGGCCAACTGGACCGAGGTTTTGCCGGCCCGCGACTCGGTGAAACTGGAAGGGGTTGACTGTTTCAAGGACTATCTGGTGATCTACGAACGGGACAGGGGGCTGCCGGCTATCCGAATTCGACAGGTATCCGACGGAGCGGAGCACTATGTTCAGTTCGACGAGTCGATATACTCGGCCTACCCGGCGGGAAATCCGTCATACGATGCCACGCTCCTCCGCTATGACTTCCAGTCGCTGCTCACACCCAGCAGTGTCTACGACTACAATATGGCGACACGCGAGCGGAAACTGCTGAAGCAGGAGGAAGTGCTGGGCAGGTATGTTCGAGAGAACTATGTGCAGGAGCGGGCGTGGGCGACGGCACCCGACGGGACCAGAATTCCGATCTCCCTGTGTTACCATAAGGGCGTGCAGAGAGACGGACGGAATCCGCTGTACCTCTACGCGTATGGAGCGTACGGATACGCGACGGAGCCGTGGTTCTCATCCGGTCGCCTGAGCCTGCTGGATCGGGGGTTCGTGTGGGCCATCGCCCATGTCCGCGGCGGCGGAGACCTGGGCAGGCCGTGGTATGAAGACGGGAAGATGCTCCGCAAGAAGAACACGTTTACCGACTTCATCGCCTGCGGCGAATACCTGGTCGAGCAGGGGTATACGTCGCACGACCGCCTGGTGATCAACGGTGCGAGTGCCGGAGGGCTGCTGATCGGCGCGGTCGTGACGATGCGGCCGGGTCTCGCCCGGGTGGCTGTGGCCGAAGTGCCGTTTGTCGACGTGATCAACTCGATGCTGGATGAGTCGATTCCGTTGACGGTGACCGAGTTCGAAGAATGGGGGAATCCGAAGGACCGGGAGTACTTCGACTACATGCTCTCCTACTCGCCGTACGACAACGTGGCCGCGACGGACTACCCGGCCATGCTGGTCACGGCGGGCCTGAATGATCCGCGCGTGCAGTACTGGGAGCCGGCCAAGTGGGTGGCAAAACTGAGGGCGACTCGGGCGGACGACGACCTCCTGCTGCTGAAAACCAACATGGATGCCGGCCACGGGGGGGCATCGGGGCGGTACGACTTTCTGAAGGAAGTGGCGTTCGAGTACGCCTTCATCTTCAACGTGCTGGGGATTTCGGTACAGTAGTCGAAAGAATCTCATTCAAGAGCATAAGAAAACCGCCCGGGCAGGGGAATACCGCGGGCGGTTTTCTTTAGGGGAGGTCTCATGAAGCGAGAGTAGTATAACACGGCTTTATGGACCCTGTCAATCTTTTTTAACAGAACCGCCACGTTTTTTTTGACCTGCCCGCAGGAGGAAGACGCAGGGCTGCGGGCCCGCTTCGGGCGGTCAGGTGATACCGTAAGCTGTTGCGGGGTTGTGACAAACACGAAGGAACGATAGTCGGGGAGAAGCGCCGCCCGGGAATCCGGGCGGCGCGGTAAGCAAACGCTTAGGCGGAAATGTGAGATGATTTGTCGTAAGTGGACGGGGCGGGGTACTTCTCATCGAGCCGGGCGAGGTGCTTCTGAGCGACCGCGTAGTAGATGAGGAAGGCGACGCCGGCCAGGACGAGCATAAGGCCGAATGTGCCGCCGTCTTCGAGCATGTCCGGGTTCATGTAGCTTACGAGCAGTCCCACGCCCAGGGCGATCAGCACCATTCCCCATTTGAGGGAAGACAGGCGGGCCAGCTCGGCATCGCGGGTCAGGAAAGCCCGGGCGCGGTCATCGACCTGACCTTTGTCGATGAGTTGCCTTCGAATCTTGTTGTCCGACAGGATCTTGACTATGGCCACGACGGACCCGAAGATCACCAGGGGGATCATCACATCGGGATTCATAACGTATCTCCTTTCAAATCTCTTTCACTGTCTGCCGGATCGGACAGTCGATGGCGGGGAATTGTTGCAGGGCGGCGCATTTTTCTTGCTGCAACATACCGGAAGGGTACCTTGTCTATAGGTGTAGTATGGAAAATACGGGATTCGACAGTCGGGCGCTCATCGAGGAAATCCTCGGGGGTAACCACCGTGCGTTCCAGACCTTTGTCGATCGCTACCAGCGGCTGGTCAGCCACATTGTGTTTCGGATGGTTTCCAACCGCGCCGACCGTGAGGATCTCTGCCAGGAAGTCTTTGTGAAAGTGTACCATAGCCTGAGCGGTTTCCAGTACGGCTCGAAGGTGTCGACCTGGATCGGGCGGATTGCTTACAACACCTGTGTCAATCATCTGCAGAAGCGAAAGGTGCCGCTCCTGGACGATCTGCGGCCGGCTGATGATGAAGCTCATTCGGCGCTCGATTCGGTTGCCGACGAAGCGGTGGCGCTGGATACGGCGGCGGAGAATCGGGACTTGTTCGAGCGGGTGCAGGCGGAGATGGAGTTTCTCTCGCCGCAGTACCGAGCGGTGTTGACACTGTACCACCTAGACGAAATGACCTACGAGGAAATTGCCGAGATCACCGCGTTGCCGATGGGCACGGTAAAGAGCTACCTTTTTCGGGCGCGCCAGATTCTGCGCGATCGGTTGCGAAAGAAGTATCGGATGGAGGATATATGGCAGTAAGGCATATGGCCGATGACGAAATCCAGGCCTACCTGGAGAAGGGCACATCGGCGTTGGATCAGGTGTTCGACGCCCACCTGTCGGAGTGCCGGGAATGCCGGGAGCGGGTCAATGAGTACCGCCGGCTTTTTACGGTAATCGGCGAGGATCGGGGGTTTGAACTGAGTCCGGGGTTTGCCGAAGCGGTCACCGCGCGGATTGTAACTGAACAGGCCGAAGCAGCCCGCCGTCGGTGGACCAGCCTGCTCTTGATTCTGGCCGGAGCGGTGGTGGCGTTCGGCGCGATGGCCTATTTCATGGACCTGCGGCCGCTGTGGGACAGCCTGGTCGGTGTGTTTGCCCCTTCGCTGCAGCGGAGCGCAGCGGCGCTCGACGGGGTGCAGCGGACGGTGACGGCGGACACGGCCACAATTCTGATGATTCTGTTCTGCGTGTTGATTCTAGCGGCTGTTGCCGGCGCCGATCATCTGCTCTTTCGGCAGAGGCAAGCGAAATACTGTCTCTGATGGGCCGGAAAGGCGGCCATGAGTTTTTGTAGCGCAACCACCGATTCGGGGCTACTATTTCGCAGCTGACGAATCGGTGGTTTTCTCTGCGAGGTACAATGGAGCAAAAGCAATTCTGTATCACGATGCAGCGGTTGAACGGCTTCGAGTTCAAGGTGTCGTTCGACCAGCCGGGGCAGGAGTTGATGATCGATGAACCCGAACCTCTGGGTGGCGGAACCGGCCCCAATGCCGCTCGCGTGCTGTCCGCGGCGATCGGAAACTGCCTGAGCGCCAGTCTGCTGTTCTGTCTGCAGCGGGCGCGCACTGAAGTGACGGACATGAAGTCCTCGGTCACGACGACAATCATCCGCAACGAGAAGGGACGGTTCCGCATCGGCGGCAGCGAGGTGCTGATCGAGATCGATATGCCGCCTGACAGCGAGAATCGGCTCGGTCGCTGCATCGACTTGTTCGAAGACTTCTGCATCGTGACCGCTTCTGTGCGCCAGGGGATCGAGGTGGACGTGAAGGTGAAGTCTCGCGGTACGGGGGAGATCATCTACGATTCGGCCGACCGTCACGAATGAGCACAGCGACGATTAGTGACCAACGGGCCGCGCCAGCGCGGCCCGTTGCTTTTGTCTGACACCATGATTCTATTCTACACCGACTTCTTCTGCGCCGAAAACACGCCGTTCGGCTGTCTGAACTTCACACCAATAACCACGCCATCCTTCGAGCGCTCGAACGCGAGACTGAATCCGGTTAGATCCTTGATGTTGAATTCATCCGTGCGATAGGGCTCAAGCACGTAGGTCGGCTGGCCTGGCACGGTCAAGGTGAGGTGATCCGACTGAATGTCGATGCTGACCTCGGGGCCTTCCGACGCGTACTTACCGACAAACTGAACGAGGTACGCCGGGTCAAACAAACCACGATCGGGGCGGCGGGTGAACTCCATCGGCGGCAGCGACTGCTCCAGGGTCAGGCTGAGTCTATCGATATCCCCCTGCGTGTTGGTAAGAAAGGACAGGAACATCCGGGCTTCCTCGCCGCCGAAGAGGTCATTCAGCAGGCGGAAAATGTCATAGTGCCAGTGTTCCAGGCCGAATTTCAGGTCGTGCAGGGTGGCCTGAAGTTGCTTATTGTCAACGGTCACGCGGATCACACCGTAGCCGGGGTGTTCGAATTCACCGGCGTAGGCCTTGAGATCATGCGAGGGTTTGGTGTTGGCGACACGATCGGCCGCTGCCTCTTTGGGGTCAACCTTCGAGTTGTCCGAAGAGGCCAGGGCGGTACGAAGGCGACCGGCAAAGTCGACGGGCTCAAGGCCAAGAAGAACGTCGCTGACATACGAGCAGACCAGTGCGGGCGATGGGGAGGCGTTCTGGTTGGTCAGGATGACCATGCCAATGCGGTCGTCGGGAAGAAATGACACCAGTGCCGAGTAACCGTCGATGTTGCCGCCGTGGTGCACGCGGTAGTGGCCGCGGTAGGCCTCGATGAACCAGCCGAGACCGTAGCTGGAAAGCAGGTGCTCGGTATGAGGGCCGCCGGCGCGATCAAAGACAAAGTTCGGCGAGTGAAGTTCGAGCATCTGCCCCTCAGACACAATACGCGAGCCATTCAGCTCGCCGCGATTGAGGTGCAGCCGCACCCAGTTGGCCATCTGCTCAACAGACGAGTTGATTGATCCTGCGGGGCCGATGGCTTCGATGTCGCGGCAGGGCATGAGTACCACCTGCTCGCTGCTGTCGCGGTAGCCCTGCGCCCACTCGGCGCTCTGCTGCATTTCCTTGATCGTGAAACTGGTGTTGGCCATGCCGAGGGCAGTGAAGATCCGGGACTTGACGAACTCCTCCCAAGATGTACCAGCGACTTTGCCGGCGAGATATCCGGCGGTCATGAACATGAGGTTCTGGTACTGGAAGGCGGTTCGGAAGTCTTCGCTGAAGTCGAGATACTGCAGGCGCCTGAGCATTTCTTCTCGGCTGTAGGGAGAGCCATACCACATGAGATCGTGCCGCGGCAAACCGATCCGGTGGGTGACCAGATCGCGTATAGTCGCGTGGCTCGTGATGTACGGATCTTTCAGGCGGAACTCGGGCAGGTATTCGATCACCTTGCCGTTCCAGTCGATCTTACCCGAGTCGGCGAGCATCGCCAGAGCACATGTGGTGAAGGCTTTGGTCGAGGAGCCGATGGGGAAGAGGGTCTGTGCGGTGACGGGAAAGTTTTGCTCGACATTGCGCAGGCCAAACCCTTCGGACATGATGACCTGATCGTCTTTGATGATCGCCAGGGCCAGACCGGGTGTGCGGAACTCCTTGATGGTGGTGTCGATGAAGGCTCGGATTTTGGCCAGCGATTCATCGAGTTCAGCGCTTCGGGCGGCGGTTAGTGCAGAATCGATTCGGGTCATGGCAAACGGGAATGACTGCCCGTTCTGCATAAAGGTCCCGGAAAGCTCCTTGCCGTCGCTTCCGAAAGCACCGTGGAAGGTAGGATCGCCGGGAACTTCGGCAATGGCGAAATGGAGGGAATCCGGCCTGGCCAGGATACCCTTCAGCGGCAAGCCCTTCGCCCCCTGATCGGGAATGTCGATGGTCCCGATCCAGGCGCCGGCGCTGTCGAGAGCGAAGTCAACGGTATATTTGAGGGACAAGCCGGGGAGTTCGATTTTACCTTCCCAGCTGCCGGCCGGTTCGGCGGCAAACGCGGCGAGGGGTAAGAGCACGGCGAGCATGACCAATGCAACCGCCCGCCCTATCGTCTGACGAGAGATCATTCACTGTCCTCCATGGAATGCGCTATGTGTATCGTGAGGCATCCTAATCGCTCGGTAATAGACTCACTTACGTCTGTTACGATAGTGAGGTCGGGTGTATTCGAAAGCCGGCCAATCATATTCGATTATTTGACCGGCCGGGTTGAGACGATGTTGCATGTGAGCAGTGTGAAGCGAGAGGCGACCCAGTCGTCTGAAGCGGTCCCCGGCGAAAACCGGGGACCTTTGTCGCATAGCTTAACTATGATAATATAATTCGAATTCGTACGGCGTGGGCCGGATCATCAGCTGAGACACTTCGTGTCGTTTCAGCTTCACCCAGTTGTCGATCAGATCCTGTGTGAAAACGCCGCCTTCAAGGAGAAAGGCGTGATCCTGTTCCAGTGCATCGATCGCCGTGGCCAGCGTGCCGGGAAGCTGGTGGTGGGCGGCCAGTTCCTCCGGCGACAGGTGGTCGGCGTTCTTGTCCAGCGGTGCGCCCGGGTCGATCTTGTTCTTGATGCCGTCGAGACCCGCCATGAGCATGGCCGCATAGGCCAGGTACGGGTTCATGGTCCCGTCGGGCGGCCGGAACTCGAAGCGCATCTTTTTCGGGTCGCGCTGGTAGCCGGGGATGCGGATACAGGCGGTCCGGTTGCCGAGCGAGTACGAGCCGATGATCGGCGCCTCAAAGCCGGGGACCAGGCGCTTGAAGGAGTTGGTCGACGGGTTCGTGAAGGCGAGGATGGCGTCGACATGCTTGAGAAGACCGCCGACGTAGTAGAGCCCGGTCTGCGACAACATGCACGGCCCATTCTTGTCATAGAAGAGGGAGCCGTTTCCGTCGGCGAGATACTGGTGGACGTGGAGGCCCGATCCGGGTTCGTTGAACAGCGGCTTGGGCATAAACGTGGCCGATTTCCCGCGGCGGAAGCAGTGGTTCTTGATTATGTACTTCACGAGCATCGACTGGTCGGCCATTTTCAGAAGCGGGGAGAACGCGACTTCGATTTCATGCTGGCCACCGGAACCCACTTCATGGTGGTGGTACTTCAAGTTGACGCCGACGTCGGCCAGCAAGACCGCCAGCTCGGAGCGCAGATTGAAGGTACGGTCCATCGGCGGAGCGATGTGGTAGCCTTTCTTGGCGGGAATCTTGAAGCCGAGGCTTTCTTCGTCTGCGGCGGCGCTCCACTCGGCCTCGACCGAATCGAGGTGATAGAAGGCGCTCTCGGCTCCCTGGAAGAAGTTGACTTTATCGAAGACGTAGAACTCGAATTCGGGACCGAGTATGCAGTCGACGTCGGGCATCGCTTTGCGCAGATACCCCTCGGCATCGGCGGCCACGCGACGCGGATTTCGGGAATAAGGAACGATCCTCTCGTTGGATTCCATGATATCCCCGAGCATGGACAGGGTGGGGCGGTCGAAGAAGGGATCCATGAACGCGGTCGACGGGTCGGGGATCATGATCATATCGCCCCGTTCGATCGACGAAAAGCCGGGCAGCGATGAACCATCGACACCCACGCCGTGCGCGAACAAATCGCTCTTCAGGGAAGAGATCGGCAGGGTAATGTGATGCCACATGCCGAGGAGATCGGAGAACTTCAGATCCAGGAACTCGGCGTGATGTGAACCGGCCATTTTCTGCAGGTCGGCTAATTCCATGAAGGGTCCTTTCAAAACTACAGCCTTGTGATACAATTCACATAATATAGAGATTTGGCGCTCTGTGACAAGGGGTTTTCTTGCCCGATTGTCGTACACTTGACGAGCCGTCCGGCTCCCGCCGCCAGAAGAAAACCGGTGGGAGGTCATCCTCTCACCGGTTCGGGAAATTCACGGTAGCGGCAGGCGGCTACATGATGATGGCGAGCTTGCCGATCTGGACATCGCCTTTGTCGTCCTCGACCGTCCAGTAGTACAGGCCCGAGACGAC
>JBGSIV010000101.1:0-8240 GCA_041742355.1 Candidatus Zixiibacteriota bacterium | reverse complement strand
AAAACACGCTCCGTCGCGCCGCCGCCCTCACCCCGGGCGAAATCCTCGACGCCGACTCGATCGTGTTCGTCGGCCGGACGGGCGCTGACACCCCCAGCACCCAGCCCCGCTTCTCCGACCGTCCCGCCACTCTTCGGCTTTCTGACAATCAGCGCGAACTCATCGAGAAGGCGCTTGTAGAAAACGGGTGGAACTACACCCAGACCGCCCAGGAACTCGGCATCGGCCGCACCACCCTCTGGCGCAAGGTGAAGAAGTACAACCTCAAACCCGGAACCGAAACCGAACAGGTGGGGCAGCATGACGGATAGCCCGAACACGAATCCCAAACGCCGCAAGCGCGACTACCTGAGACCGAAAGAAGAAAAGCCCTTCCCCGTCGACTTTCAGCACCTGCAGGAACAGGGCGCCGACGTCTCGGAGATGTTCGCGCAGCTCACCGATGAACTCAGTCGCCAGTTCCACATCAACCGGGGTGTCCTCGTGGTGCGCCGCGACGACACCCGGCATCTCGCCGCCGTCTCCACCTGGAATAACGGCTCCCTGAGAAACGGCCTCTCGGTCAACCTTCCGCCGCACTCTTCCCTCTTTGAGAAGGTCGCCGAGCACGGCTGCGTGTACACCGAGTCCTTCTGCGATAGTTTCAGCGGCAACTTCTTCGAACGCCGGCTCCTCCTTGGTGAGGACTCCCGGTCGTTCGTCGTCCAGCCCCTCAAGAATGAAGGCAAGGTAATCGGCCTCCTCGGCTACAGCTCCGAGGAACCCACCGCGTTCACGATGTTTGAGGAAGGCGCGCTTGATAAAGTCGCGCAGGATTTCGCCACCGCCATCGACAAGCGGCGCAAACAGGGCTGACTACCGCCGTGACCGTTCCAGCCGGATTCGCCGCTGCGCCCGGTTGTGCTCGTCGTTCGTCCGCGAGAAATAGTGCCCCCCCGTGTCATCCGCCACGAAGAAGAAGTACTCGCTCTCCTGCGGCTGAAGCGCCGCCTGAATGGAGAGCAACCCCGGCGAATTGATCGGCGTCGGCGGAAGCCCCGTCCGCAGGTACGTGTTGTACGGCGTGTCCCGTTTCAAATCCCCCCGGTACAACGGCCGATCCAATCCTCCCATCCCATAAATCACCGTCGGATCGGCGTCCAGCTTCCAGCCGTTCTTCAGCCGGTTGACATACACCGACGCCACCAGCCCCCGCTCCTTCGCCAGCGGCGTCTCCGCTTCGATTATCGATGCCAACGTCACTACCTCGTGACGGCTCAACCCCATCGGCAGTTCCTGCGGCCAGATTTTTTCTGTCATCCGGTCGAACATCTCGACCATGGTCCGCACCGCCTCCGGCGCGGTGATCCCCCACGGAAAGTAGTACGTCTCGGGATACAAGTACCCCTCGAGACTCGGCTTCCCCAGGCTCCGCAGGAACGCCGTATCCCGGTTCAGCCCCACGATCACCGCCGAATCCAGTTCCAGCCCCCGCGCGAGCGCCGAGGCTACACCCCACACCGGAGTTCCTTCGGGTATCGTAATCTTAATACGCAGGAAATCCCCCTCACGGAACCGATCCAACACTGCCGCCGGCGAAATCTCCCCCGCAAAATCATACCGCCCCGGCACCAGCTTTCTGTCCACTCCCTGCATCCGGGCCGGAATGCGCAGCACCAGATCCGACACCACCACTCCCTCCTTCGCCAATTGCCGCGCCACCCGCGAGAACGAATCCCCCTTCTCCACCACCACGGTCACCGTCCGCCCCTCTAGGTCCACCGTCCGGTGATACTGCCACAACCCGATCCCGATCATCCCGGCAATCAGCGCGAAAACGCCGGTGACAATCAGAAGTGCTTTACGCATGCCTGTGAGTCTCAACCCCGCTCCTGCGCTTCGTCGAGCCACCGCTGGAGAATAAGCACCGCCGCCAGCCGGTCGATCCGCCCCTTCTTCTTCCCCACCCGCTTGCCGTGCGCATGTACGATATCGGCCGCCTCCACCGAGGTGTACGCCTCATCGTACAGATGCACCGGCCCCTCGTAGATCCCCTTCAGCTTCGCGGCAAACGCATCGATCTCTTGACACTTCCGGCTTCTCTCCCCCGAGAGATCCACCGGGTACCCGATCACGATCCCGTCCGGCCGCTCCGCCTGAATTATCTCCCCCACTTTCGCCAGCGCCTCTTTCACTGAGCGCACCTCCAGGGTCGTTAGCGCCGAGGCTATCAGGCCGGTCGGATCGCTCATGGCCAGCCCGATTCGCCGGCTGCCATAGTCGATCCCGAGAAATGCCCGGTTCTGCCGCCGTGCTTCCATACCGCTCAGGTCTTCCGCTCCTTGCGTTTCGCCGCCGGGAACAGCACGTTGTTGAGAAGCAGCCGATACCCCGGCGAGTTCTTGTACAGCGACAGATCCGTCGGCGGATCGTGCACCATGTGACGGTAATCCTCCGGATCATGCCCCGACAGGAACGTGAACGTCCCGCGCCCGAAATTGCCGTGAATGTACCGCACTTCGTCGTAGTTGTCCGGCTGTCCGAGCACCGTGATGTAGTCCCTCAGGAGCGACTTGCGGAACCCGGTTGTCTGACCCATGAATCCCGCCACCGTCGCCGTATGGCATTGCACCAGCATCGAGGGCACCGGATCGAGCTTCGCCACAAAGTCGAACAGGTAGAAGAAATCTTCTTCCGGCGTCATGAACCGCACCTGCCGATCCGGGTACGTGTCGATATCGGAGTGCCGGTACACGAGCGGATCGAGCGTCAGGGTGAAATTTTCGAATGCCATTGTCCTTGAGTAATCCAGTTTCGACTGCGCGTTCGGATCGAGCGGATCTCCGTCGAACTCCTGGGTCGCGATATCCACTCCCTCCGCGGCCAGCGCGATGTCGATCGTTTCCGGCGCCGAACACATCGAAAACAGGAATCCCCCGCGGCGGATATAGTCCTGAATCGTCTTCGCCACATCCAGCTTGAGGTCCGACACCTTCGCGTACCCCAGCCGCCGCGCCATCTCCTCGTTCGTCTTCACATCCGCCTGGTACCACAGCTCGTTGCGGAACGCCGCGTAGAATTTCCCGTACTGGCCGGTGAAATCCTCGTGGTGGCAGTGCAGCCAGTCGTAATCATCCAGCCGGCCTTCGATCACCTCGGCATCCCACACGATCTCGTACTTGATCTCCGCGTATGTCAGCGCCAGTGTCACCGCGTCGTCCCAGGGCTGCGCCGACGGCGGTGAGTAGACCGCGATCGAGGGCGCCTTTTCCAGTTCCACCCGCTCCATGTTCTCGACTTCGATTTGCCGGTAGATGTCCGCCACCTGGCCTTCCGTCACCTGCTCCGCTTTCACCCCCATGAGCAGGCACAGGTTGACATTCTCCTGGCTGTAGTCGATCAGGAATGCCCCCCCGCGGAAATTCAGCAGCCACTCCCCCGTCCCGCCAGTATCGAGCGTCTTGTAGATCACCCCGTACGCCTTCAGGTGATCCGTCTGCGTCTCATCCATCGGAATGAGCAATTGCGCCGCCATCGACATCGCGGGCAGGAGCACCAAAGCCAGTAGAACCGTGATTTTTCGCATCATACTCCGTAAGGTACACCAAACAAGTGATTTCGCAATTACAGTTTGTACGCCCCACTCGGGGCCTTGTTTCCCGCCCGCTGTCCCCTTGACTGAAGCGGCCGGGAATACCTACCTTTCCGTAACAACAAAACGCCCCGCCGGGGCCGTAGTTCTTCATATCCGTAACCGTGAAAGAAAGCGCAGGAGATACATGGAATCAGCCGCCCAATCCCTCAAAGTCGCCGCTGTTCAGGCGCCGCCGGTCTTCCTCGATGTCGAAGCCACGATCGCCAAGGCGATCAGCCTCATCGCTGAGGCCGCCGCCAATGGCGCCCGCCTCATCGTCTTCCCCGAGGCCTTTGTCCCCGCCTACCCCGACTGGGTCTGGGTTGTCGCTGCAGGGCGCAAGCCGATCCTCAACGACCTTTACGCCCGCCTCTGGCGCAATTCGATCAGCATCCCTGATACCCACACCGAACAGCTCTGCGCCGCCGCCCGCGACAACGGCGTCTATGTCGCTATCGGCATCAACGAACGCAACAGCGAGGCCTCCGGAGCGTCCCTGTTCAACACCATGCTCTATATCGACCCGCAGGGGGAGATCATGGGCCGCCACCGCAAACTCGTCCCCACCGGCGGCGAGCGGTTGGTCTGGGCGCCGGGCGACGGAAGCACCCTCGACGCGTTCGACACCCCCTATGGCCCCCTCGGCGGCCTCATCTGCTGGGAGAACTACATGCCGACCGCCCGCTACCACATGTACCGCCAGGGCGTCCGCATCTACACCGCCGCCACCTGGGACTCCGGCGAGGTCTGGCTCTCGACTCTCCGCCACATCGCCAAAGAGGGCGGCATGTTCGTCATCGGCTGCTGCATGGCCCTGCGCATGTCCGACATCCCCGATGATCTCGAATTCAAATCGATGTATCCCGCCGAGAAAGACTGGATCAATCCCGGCAAGAGCTGCATCGTCGGTCCCTCCGGTCAGATTCTCGCGGGACCGATGGAGCACCAACCCGCGCCGCAGGGGGAGATCCTCCAAAGCCCGACACCTCACGATCGCGCGATCCTGTATGCCGATCTCGATCTCGGTTTGGTCCCCGCTATGAAGTGGATGCTCGACACTGCGGGTCATTACGATCGCCCCGATGTCTTCGAGCTGATTGTCCACGAGTAGTTGTGCCCCACCATTTATGGTGGGCCACGGGGGAAACTTCGGATTTGCAGGCAACAGCCTGATTGGCGGCCGCAGTTGAATTATAGAGTTGGAACCACATCCAACGCTTCAACGAGCCCACGGTCGAATAAATTGTCCTCGCCATACTCAATATACGTGATGAACCCACCCCCGTCCACCGCGATAATGGTTGGGAGAATGACCAAATTGTAGGTCGAAGCCAGCTCGGAAAAGTCCACGAATACGACAAATCTATCGCCAATCATTCCATCGTGCTCGTGTAGCTCCTCTGCGTAGGCAGAGTCGAGGCATATCACCTCCTTAACTCTGTTCGGCAATTCGGGCGCAATGTACTCGGTCCAAAGGTGAGCTTGAGTGAAGCAGCCGGCACAACCGAATGACCAAAAGAAGAGGACGGTTGGATTGCCGTCAAAGAAGGAGTCTATGGTCATGGGCCAGCCCCGCGAATCGGTGCAGGTCAGGTATGGAAATCGATTTCCGCGCTCCACAATGAGTCGGTCACTCTGAAGGATGTATTGATCTGATGGTGCCAGACTGATCGGTAGCCCGCGCCTTCCCTCCAGCACCCCCTTGCCAATTCCAAGACCGACCAGCGCGCCCACTATTCCACACAGAAATACGATACCCAGATGGGCAATGCGGCGATTAGCAAGGGACGATATAATGGACACTTGAGCCATAGCAACCTCCATGCTTCCGCGGCGTGATTAGCTAAGACGATGCCGGTGCCGCAGGCAGAAAATCAACTAATCAACGTTTTTCCATAGACAACCAACGCTCAACTGGGGTTGCACTCAAACGTGCAGCCGCTCCACCATGCGCACATGCCAGCCCAACACGCGCTGTCAACTGGAGTGCAATAGTGCTGTTTGAAAATGCTAAACTCGGGATCGGTGCAGTCCGGATGATCACCCACGCAGCAGTAGCCAGCGCCACAGTCGGCCCGGCACCGCTCCTTTACTGCGCAGATCCGATACTCGCAGTCCAATCCTTCTGTATCCGTCGTCGTCGCTGCAGCAGCGAGTCCAATTAGGAACGCAACCGCTAAGCAAACGCCGCATTCCATTCCAAAACGCATATGATGTGCCTCCTTTCCTGTAACTTTGAGCCGCGGCACCGGCCTATCTCGTATGGCATCGCCAGCCTTCCAGCCGCCTGCAATGTAATGATTGAATCGGAACGACAGATAAGTACATGGGAATAATCGATAATTCTGTCGCTTCTGTCAAGGGTTAATATCTCCGCTCCCCATAATTGCCGCGGAACTCAGTCACCCGATCAATCAGTTTCCGCGTGCGGCCATATGCCCGATATTTACCCTCGGCTACCAATTGACAATATCCCTGCTCGTCCGTTTCTTTCAAGTGAGCCGAAGGCGCGGTCGATTAGTAGAGGTGAGCAAGTGTCACACCCGTTATATTTCCTTCGTGTGTTCGTGCGAGTATCGATATTCGCTACACTCATTCTGTGCACTTCGGCAGTCGATCTCGCCATCGCAGAACTTCGCACCCCCCCGCCGCATGCTCTCTCCCCGAACGAGGTTCTCGAAGATCCCCCCTGGCGGGCTGGTATCCATTCAATCAACGAAATGACTCTGGTGATCACGAATCGAGGCGTGATTGGCAAACCAACCACGGGTTACTGGGAAGAACGAGACGTCTTCACCGGTGATGTCTTCCGCGACGGTCTTGTGTTCCCACGCAGTAGTCGACGCACCTACCTCAATGCGCTTGACCTCTGGATTGCGGGCCAGACCCGCCTCGGCCCCACGGTGAATTCCGGGGTGGCCTATGAGAACTTCCCTCAAGAGGGGGACATGCTTGCTCTCGCGCCACCAGGATCAATAACGCGTCGGTCCATCACCGAGCAGTTCGGCCAACCTGACCCGGGGGCGGTTTCCGAAGAAGATCTGATCTGCGACTACGGCGACTCTCTCATGGTTACGCGGCCCGTCGAGAGTCAGTTCCGCGTGTCTGATAACCCCAATTCCCTCGGCCTCGCCGTGCATCAGGAATCATACGCCTGGTCCATGGGTTACGCCGAGGACTTCGTTATCGTCCAGATGCGAGTGCGAAACGACGGCAACCGCTGGCTCAAAAATGTTTTCGCCGGACTTCACATCGCGCCCGCGGCCTCGTTGATCAGCATCTACCTTCCTTCCTGCACTCCAAACAAACTTGTCTGTGGGCTTCATCGGGAGACTCCTGCTTCCTTCGGCTGCAACCATACCGACACGCTCAACATCGCCTGGCACGCCAACCCCTCAGGCAGCCCCTACCGGGGAGGCTGGCTCGAGGGGCGTATATGGGATCAGGCCAACGAGTGCCATTGGGGCTCAGTTCGCGGCGCGGTGGGCGTTATGCCGTTGGATTTGTCGGAACAAGTGGGTCCATTTCACTACAACTGGTGGGCGGATGTCGTCTCCGTGGAAACGGACACTGGTTGGATTGTTGGATCCTTCGAACCCAGCCGAGACCCCGCGGTCCCCACATGCGTGCCGTGGTATGAGCCTATCGACCGCGATGATGAACGATACCGACTGCTGTCAAACGAGGAATACGATTACCCGGTATACATGGCCGGGGTGGTCGCCGCATCCGATAACGGCGATTGGAATCGCGCTCCCATCTCTACCGCCAACCTCGTCGCGATGGGTGAGGTCACCGGTGAACTCCTCTCCTGGGGGCCCTTTGGCCTCTCTCCTGGCGCCGAAATCCCCCTCATCTTCGCCATCGTCGGGGGCGAGAATCTCCACGTCGATCCGAACAACTACCTGAATCTTCCTCACCGCCCGGACCTCTACGAAGCCGGCCTGGATTTCTCCGACCTGGACAAGAACGCCCTCGTCGCCCGCTGGATTTACGACAACCCGGGCGTTGACACCGACGACGACGGCTACTTCGGCGAGTTCAGAGTCTGTGTCCGTGATTCCGTCTTAGTTGGTGACCAGTGGGTCGCCCAGAAAGCCGACACCCAGTGGTACAAAGGGGACGGCATTCCCGACTTCCGGGGCGCTCTCCCTCCTCCGGCTCCCTATGTCTGGGTCACCCCTGTCCACAACGGCCTGCATGTTCGCTTCAACGGGCAGGTCAGTGAAACCGAGAAAGACATCTTCCTGCAGAAACCTGATTTCGAAGGCTACCGGGTCTACATCGGCCGCGACGAACGGGTGGCCAGCTTATCCGTTGCCGCATCCTATGACCTGGAAGACTACGACAAGTACCGGTATAACTTATCCCTTGAGGAACCCGAGTGGCAGTTGACCAATGAGCCGTTCAGTAAAGACGAGTTGCGATGTCTTTACGGCTTGACGGCTGACCCCTGCAACGATTCCACCTTTGATCCCCTCGTGTTCACCCAGATGTCCCCCTACCGCCACCCTATGTACCCGAATGATTCGCTCTTCTGGTTCAAGCCCCACGACTACAACGCCAGCACTTACGGCATCAGCACGCCCATCACCAAGACCTACCCCGATATGCCCGATCCAAGACT
>JBGSIV010000100.1:0-6148 GCA_041742355.1 Candidatus Zixiibacteriota bacterium | reverse complement strand
AGTCTTGGATCGGGCATATCGGGGTAGGTCTTGGTGATGGGCGTGCTGATGCCGTAAGTGCTGGCGTTGTAGTCGTGGGGCTTGAACCAGAAGAGCGAATCATTCGGGTACATAGGGTGGCGGTAGGGGGACATCTGGGTGTGGCGCAGAGGATCAAAAGCCGTGTCGTTGCAGGGATCAGGAGTCAGGCCGTACAGGCAGCGCAGCTCGTCTTTGCTGAACGGTTCATCGGTCAACTGCCAGTCAGGTTCTTCAAGGGATAAGTTGTACCGGTACTTGTCGTAGTCTTCGATATCATAGGATGCGGCGACCGATAAGCTGGCCACCCGTTCGTCGCGGCCGATGTATACCCGGTAGCCCTCGAAATCGGGTTTCTGCAGGAAGATGTCTTTCTCGGTCTCACTCACCTGCCCGTTGAAGCGAACATGCAGGCCGTTGTGGACAGGCGTGACCCACACAAACGGAGCCGGTGGAGGGAGAGCACCCCGGAAGTCAGGAATTCCGTCCCCCTTGTACCACTGGGTGTCGGCTTTCTGGGCGACCCACTGATCACCAACTAAGACGGAATCACGGACACAGACTCTGAACTCGCCGAAGTAGCCGTCGTCGTCGGTGTCAACGCCCGGATTGTCGTAGACCCAGCGGGCGACGAGGGCGTTCTTGTCGAGGTCGGAGAAGTCGAGGCCGGCTTCGTAGAGGTCAGGGCGCTGGGGGAGGTTGAGGTAGTTGGTCGGATCGACATGGAGGTTTTCTCCGCCGACGATGGCGAAGATGAGGGGGATTTCGGCTCCTGGGAGATGGTGCAGGGGGCCCCAAGAGAGGAGGTATTCCGGAGTCAGACCTCGAGCGGCGAGCTGCGCTATGTCTTGCGGAATCGGAACCCATGTGAGAGGGGGAATTGAGCGGTAATGGGCACTGAAGAACGAGGGGAAATCGACTTCAGGACTGCTCATTATACGAAATCGTTCCTGGTCATTGTCAATTTCACGATACCCTGCCGAGGACGTTGGTCCCTGGTTAACCAATTTCGGTTCTATGAAGACCTGGTATTCGGCGATGCTGTCCCAGACTGTTCCCCACCAGTTGAAGTTTGCTGAAGGTAATCCACCGGGGGAGACTAAGGGCAGAATTCCCAGTACACCCCGAGCCGATGCTCGCCGACAATTCCTCACGGGGTCGAGCAAGGGGGTCTCCACCCACGCACCCTCTCTCGGTTGGCCGGTCGCGCTTGCGTGCCAGGCGATTTCAAGAGAGTCATCATGTGGGCAACCGGCGACATGGGGTGCTGCCCACCGATGGCCGCAAACAAGTCTATTGGGATCACAAGGGGAGACAATCTCGGCACATGGTAGCACGTGAAGAGCCACGAAAAGCCCCCGCGTGGGGTCGTCACCGTAGTTTCGGATTCTCATCTCAACAAAAACGAAATCGGATGCATAAAGGTACGACCAACCGAAACTACGCTGTTGAATGCCAAATAACAATGTTTCCCTATTCTGTACGAGGGCAAAACTCCCGATTGTGCGACTCTCGATCGCGAATGAATCACCGTATTGGCATAGGTACTCCTCCTCGCCAAGAGCATTCGCATCATAGTCGAGAGAACCCGCGACGCTGCTACGCCTGAGAATCTCACCGGGGGCGCGGTTCGGCGCCATCTCACCGACATCTGGCCAAGCAGACCAGGCGGAGCGACCTGTTGAGACAGTAGCGCCGAGCCGGTTGTGGACCCCAAGCCAGAGGTTAAGACTTCCCAGATAGCTCCGTCCGCTCTTTCGAGGGAAAATCACTCCGCTACTGATTGGTTCACCGGTGAAACTATCGGCTTCCTCATAACCAGGTCCCAGGGGTTTGCCCAGGAGACCACGGTTGCTAATCGCCAAATCCAGGTTGTTGATGGAGTGAATGCGCAACACCCATGGTGCATCCGTAACTAGGGCTGAAGGTGATAGAGCCGTCCCTTCCGCTGAGCCACCGCGTGCGTGCACAACCGTGGTTGCGCAGAGGAAAACGAGTGCGGCAAGAACCCCCAGAAGATCCTCGTTCGCGCAAGCAGTCTTGTTTAGATAATTCGACAAAACGGTAGCACCCCGTCATCTTGATTCTCCCGCTTTGGGAGAAGGGTCAACTCAGGGGAAAAGAAGTGGACTGACAACAGCATTCGCTGGTATCATAACGCCCGATCTTAAGCCCGAGCATATAACCCATCTATAAGCTAATTAACTATCCGCTCCTTGTAAAGGAATAGGTCGAATTAACGAAACTATCTATTGACAAAGTGGCGTGATGAATCCATTAATTGACATGAGAGGTGGCACTCTGCATTCCGACAACTTTGATTTGCATCTGATGCGGGCTGGGTAGCAAGCTTTGGCCATGCTATTTGCCGTGGACGGATTTTACCTATAATAGCGCGCTTACCAAGGCAAAAACATTATGGTGGTCGACGGCGACCGCCACGGGTATCAACCGTCAGTCAGGAAGTCCTGAGAGGAGGTTCAATGCAACGGTTAATTGAGTACACGCTGCCGATGGTTTTGATCGCCCTGTTAATCACTTTGGCGATTACCTTCACGGAGGTCGCGTCTGCCGGTCCCGAATGTGAGTATCGCGGGTGCTCCGTCCAAGAGGACTGCCGGCCAGACTGCGGAGCAGATGTCTGTTGCGTGAGTCCATCTAGCCACTGTCAGGATCTGGAGCTTCCCGTTTGGAAACAACACTATTGTACGCCGGAGGGGTACGATTGCATGGTGAACATCTGCGCTTGGTCGGAAGGTTGCAGTGTGGAGTGCGAACCGGAGTAAGCACCGGAGTATGTCCTGGCGTAGGGGGACATGAGTTGGAAACTGTAGGCTCAGGCGAGTGAGAGGAGATTGATCGGAGGTAAGTGTGACGAGGTGGAAATCAGCGCCGAACAAACGGCTTCGTTCAAGATTGACGCTGAGTATCTCGCTAATCGGTGCCGCCCTAGCAGTTGGTGTGATTCTGGGCAAGAGCACTTGGCAATCAAGTGTGAGTATTCCTATCGCACGGCAGTCATCGCTGGCGTGGATTGATGAGGGCTCGCGATTACGCCTTAGCCTTGGTGACAAGTTCCCGCCAGTCCCTTACATTACAGCAGGAGGTTCGAAAGGGAACGCGTCTGACCTTTTCGAGGGCGAAGGAGCGGTGTATTTGTTTTGGTCCTTGGGTTGCCATGGGTGCCTCACTCAGGCACGACTGTGGAACAGAACAATGGAGCCAGCATTAAAGGACAGTTTCAGATCGGTAGTTTTTCTTGATGAGAAGTACACATCTGAAGTAGACCGGTATGCGGATCTCTTGGGCGACATGCAGGTCGTCTTTGTTGATATGAGCCGTTTAACCGAGGACCTAAATCTCGTGACACTTCCAACTATAATTGCGGTCGACGGAGAAGGGCGAGTGTTACACGTCGAGTACGAAGAGGATTACGCTTTTGACCGAGAACTCGTAGAGGCTGTAACTGAGGCGGACTTAGCCGCCCTTGACAAGTGAAGGGGATCAGGCAGGGTCCCCGTGCGGGCTCGGACCCGTGCCCCGGACACAATCTCTATTGGCCGGAGGGCCACCGGAAAAGAAAAAGCGGTCCGGAAAGGACCGCCTTCTCTGCTTCAGCATATCACTTCAAAAAACAAGAGAAGACTGGATCCCGGGTCGTTGCCCGGGATGACAGTATCTGAGAGTCGGTTTGGAAGCCTGTCAGGCTCCAAGGAGCCTGACCTACGTTGCCTTGTCTTTTATCAGTCGGGTTTCTCGGCGCGAGGCGCCTCGGAACCCGACCTACTTTCCCACCATAAATGGTGGGGCACAAAAGCGGAACCCGACCTACGATGCGAACCCGACCTACTTCCCCGGCCCGATCATTTTCTCGGGGCGGACGACCTCGTCGAATTTCTCCGGAGTCAACAGGCCCAAAGCGACCGCAGCTTCTTTGAGCGTCGTGCCCTCTTTGTGCGCTTTCTTCGCGATCTTTGCGGCGTTGTCATAGCCGACATGCGGATTCAAGGCAGTGACGAGCATCAGCGAGTTGCGCAGGTGGGCGGCGATACGGTCGCGATTCGCCTCGAGGCCGACCGCGCAGTGCTCGTTGAACATCTCGCAAGCATCCGAGATGAGGCGGATCGATTGGAGGACGTTGTGGATGATCACCGGCTTGAAGACGTTCAGCTCGAAATTGCCGGACATGCCGCCGATATTCACCGCGACATCGTTCCCCATCACCTGCGCACAGACCATGGTCATCGCCTCGGGCTGGGTCGGGTTGACCTTGCCGGGCATGATCGAGGAGCCGGGTTCGTTTTCGGGCAACGTCAGTTCAGCAATGCCGCAGCGGGGGCCGGAGCCGAGCCAGCGAATGTCGTTGGCGATTTTGAAGAGCGACGCGGCAAGCGTCTTCAGTACGCCGTGGAATTCGACTAACGCGTCGTGGGTGGCGAGGGCCTCGTACTTGTTGGGCGCGGTGACAAACGGTTTGCCGGTGAGTTCGGCGATCTTCTTCGCGGAGCGGACGGCGAATTCGGGATGCGTGTTGAGGCCGGTGCCGACCGCGGTACCGCCGAGAGCCAGCGGGTAGAGGCGTTTGAGGCTGTCGTTGATGCGGTCGAGGCCGAGCGTGAGCTGGGCGACCCACCCGGACATCTCCTGGCCGAGCGTGATCGGGGTGGCATCCATCAGGTGGGTGCGGCCGATCTTGATGATGTCTTTGTACTCATCGGACTTCTTCTGCAGCGTGTCGCGGAGCTGCGTAACCATCGGGATCAGGCGGCGATGGATCTCCTCGACTGCGGCGATGTGCATGGCGGTGGGGAAGGTGTCGTTGGAGGACTGCGCCTTGTTGACATCGTCGTTCGGGTGGACCGGTTTCTTGCTCCCCATGACGCCGTCGGCGAGTTCGATAGCGCGGTTGGAGATGACCTCGTTGGCGTTCATGTTGGTCTGGGTGCCGGAGCCGGTCTGCCAGATGACGAGCGGGAAGTGGTCATCGAGACGGCCGTCGATGACTTCATCGGCGGCTTTGACGATGAGATCCCCTTTGTCTTTGGGCAGGGTGCCGAGCTCCATGTTGACCTGGGCGGCGGCCTTTTTGAGGATGCCCATGGCGCGGATGAGTTCGCGGGGCATGCGTTCGCCGCCGATGCGGAAGTGGTGGAGTGAGCGGGCGGTCTGGCAGCCGTAATACTTGTCGGATGGGACTTTCATTTCGCCCATCGTGTCGGTTTCGATGCGGTACTCCATGCGATCTCCCAAATGCGCGGGGCGCGGTTCGAATATCCGTTTCTCATTTATGGTCTATAATATATACATTACGGAGCAGGGGGCAAGGGGGACGTGCGGGGAAACGACCCGGGAGCCGCCGCTGTTACACCGGGTAACCGGATTCTTGTGCAGAAAGAGGGGAACCGCCCGCTGCGAGGAAGGAGAAGATGCATGATCGGACTGCGATTGACGCTGTTGTCGCTCGGACTCGTGCTTATAGCCTGTGCGCCGTCCTATCAGGTTACCGAAGAACTGGATCGGGTGATAGTCCCTGGCGTCTGCCGGATCGGGGAGATCGAGTATGACCCGGGAGTCGAGCCGATCGGCCCGGAGCCGTTACCCCGGGAGCCGATCCATCTGCTGCGGCAGCAGCTCGAGTTCGCGCTGGAAGGGACGGACCTGTTCACCGAGGTGACGCTGTACGAAGACAGCGAGCAGTATGTCGTGCGCGGGGTGATCCGGGAGTTTAGCGATCAGTCGGGGAGTCTCAATTTCCCCGGGTTGAACCGGACGGGAACGGTGCTGCTGACGGTTCATCTGGAACTGGTGGATTCATCGGGAACGGTGCTGTTTGCGGGGGATTTCAGCCGAAGGGTAACGAGCCGGTTCGGGGTCAACGCACGGATCTTCGAGCGAATCGCGCATGATTTTGCGGGGGCGATAGAAGATGAAGTGCGGTCGGGGAAGGCGGCATCGGATATCGCTGAAGAGTGAAGGGGGGCGGTCCGAGGGAACGCGAGATTTGGGGCAACTGAATATGGAAAGGCCGGGATCGGATGATCCCGGCCTTACTTTTTGCTGCGATTGGCAGACGCCTACCAGCGCTCGCGATCGCCGCCGCCGCCACGGCCGCCACGATCGCCACCGCGAC
>JBGSIV010000099.1:0-22484 GCA_041742355.1 Candidatus Zixiibacteriota bacterium | reverse complement strand
AACTCGCGGGCGCGGATCAGCGATGTCGATGTGCGGGACAACACGCACCGGCTTGACTCGGTCGTGGTCGGGATCGGCGGGATTTTCGGCCGCGAGGGCGCGGAACTCGAAATTCGCAACTGCAACATACTGAACAACGGCTGGGACGGCGTGGCGCTCTACCGTGGGGCGGCGGTGACGGTGACCGACTGCGTGATCAAGGACGGCCGAGGCGCGGGCATCGGCGTGACATGGGACGCCTCGTGCACGGCCTACCGCAACGAGATCAGCGGCTTCTGGAAGGGGATCGGGGCGTTCGGGACATCGTGGGTGGTGGCCCGCAACAACCTCGTGCACGAGAACCTCGGCTGGGGGATCATCGCGACCGGGCAGGCCTATATGGATGTCACGAACAACGTCGTGTACCACAACGGCAACTGCGGCGTGGCGCCGTGGTCGAGCGACTGCCGGGGAAGAATCGCCAACAATATCATCGCGAACAACGGCTGGCGGGAGCAGTGGGTGTGCCCGTGCGTCGGCGTGTGGAACAACGGCGACTGGGCCAAGTGGGACTTCCGCTTCAACATCGTGAACGGCAACGTGGCGGGGAACTACGAGGGTATCTGGAGTCAGACCGACATTCACGGGAATCTCGATACGCTGCCGGGGTTTGTGGAGGACGGGGATTTTCACTTGGCGCCCGAATCGGCAGGAATGCACGGTGGGGATACGCTCATTTACAATGTCGACGGGACCCGTTCGCACATCGGGCTCTACGGCGGACCGCAGGCAAAACGGTCGCGGCGGTGAGGCACGGAATTCGACCGCGCCGGCTATTCCGGGGCGCGCACCAGGTCTGGTCAGCGAATCGCCCCGGACAGAATGAGGATCCAGAAGACTTAGGGAAACGGATATTCCTTCACCATGATTTTGGGGAGAACAACATGAAGCGGATTCTCGTGTTATCACTCTGCGGCCTGGTGCTCGGCGGAATCGGGCTGCTGGTCGGATGCGGCGACGATGACAATGCGACCGGACCCTCGTGGCAAACCGGCGAGCCGGATGATCCCGAGTACGTCACGGCGCAGCAGATTATCGAAGAGGACATGTTCATCGGCGCGACCGGCTTTCCGATCATGATGTTGACCGGGCCGATGATAGACATGGTCTTCGATTCGGCGGCCGGAGAGATGAGCGCTCGCGAACCTGGCGGAGATCTGGCGCTGCAATCGCTGATGTCGCTCACCTACCATCCGGATTCGAAGTACTGGTACACCTACGCGGGAGCACCAGTGTCGGGAGGTATAGTCACGGCGGTGGACTCCGTCCAGTTCCTGCACGCCTCGGGACCGGTGCAGTGGCCGGATTCGGCGCTGGTGGTGGGAATCAAGACCGGTGTGTTGTTCATCATGTCGTCCGACCAGGAAACCTTCCTGATCGGCCAGCAGCTCTCGATGATGGGCGATGTAGTCAGTGCGGGAGATGTGGAAATCAATGGATCGATGTTGCTGAACTACCCGCTGCAGTCGATGGCGACGAAGCAATCGCTGGAGTGTTTCGGGGAGGTTAGTGCTTCCTGGCAGCTGGAGGATGTTACGGCGAATCTGAACGAGCTGTCCTGGGGCGGCGCATGTCCCAGCGGCGGGTCGATTGACTGCCAACTCACCCTGCGCGCGATATGTGTCGCCGACTCGCTCTTCCCGGTCGATGGCGACTGGAGGCTGGTCCAGACTTTTGCAGAGGGTGAGGTCACCACGATCTACGAGCACAACCTGACCAGGTGGACGGAAACGGACAGCTGCGAAGTGGCGGCCGTCAGCGAGCTTCTTCAGGAAGCCCTGAGACTCGAGCGGTGAAGCAGTCTCCGCGGGAAAAGTATCGTGGATGGCAGAAAGTGACTGCAGAACCGGCGGCCTGAAGCCGACTATGTCTATGGTTATGTCTACTCCAGAAATGACACACTACGCTAATAAACCCATGCACAAATCTCACACTATTTCGGGGAGTCTGGTTATGAAGCGAATTCTTATGGTAGCGGTATTCGGTCTGACAATCAGCGGCCTGGGGTTCCTCTGGGGCTGCGGCGATGACGAGTCGACCAACTCGCAACTCGCGGCGGGCGACACGACCGACGCCGAATTCCAGATGGTTCGGGAGATGTATGACGACGCAGGTTTCGGCGGTATGACGGAATTCATGATGAGCTGGACCGGCAGCCTCGTCGAAGACGTACTTGACTCGGCCGACCAGCTGCCTGTCGGCGCCCGGACCGGCGCCGATCTCGCGCTGCAGGACTCGACACTGGTCGCGTATCACTCGGGCTCGAAGTACTGGTACTACTACGGTGCGGGTTCGATGGGGGACGGGTACTTGACGGTCGAGGACTCGGTGCAGTTCCGCCATGCGACCGGCCCCGTCCAGTGGCCGGATTCGGCCCTGTTGGTGGGCATTACCGCGGGAATCAAGATCCTGATGACTCAGGAGGATGACTCGGTCGTGGTCGGACAGCGGTTCTCGATGGCCGGAGAGCTGCTGGCGCAGGGAGATGTCGAGATCGACGGCACGCAGTACTTCGCATTCTCGATACTGCCTCGGAAATCGGCCTCGCAAGTGACGTGCGAAATTGCCATGCAAGGATCAGGCGTTTACTCCAATGTGATGCTGAACCTGGCCCAGGTATTCGACAGCGGCGGTTGCCCGTCCGCCGGTTCGATCACGCACCAGTTTGCGTTGCAGGCCGAGTGCACGGGGGATACGACGTTTTCGTACGATGGCTCCTGGTTCGTGCGGGAGACGTTTGACGACGGAACGATTGCGTTTACCTTCGAAGACAACACGACCCGGTGGACCTTTACCGATGACTGCGGGACCGATATGATCGGGGTCCCCAAGCGGTTCGAGGAGTTGCTGGGCCGGCAGCAGTAGCCTGATTCGCCGAGCATGTGCTGGCTCGCCCGGCCTGCAGTAGTTTGTCTTGCAAGCGCTGGTCTGCCTTGCGTGTGCTGGTTTGGCTTGCCTTAGCTTGTCTGCCTTGCCTGCGCTGGTTTGCCCTGCAAGTGCTGGTTTGGCCTGCAAGCGCTGGTTTGACTTTGCGCGCGCTGGTATGCCTTGTTCGGCGTACCGGACATTAGACTTATTCGGCGGGCGGCTGTGATGGCCGCCCGTTTTCTTCGCCTCCCCGGCTGGAATTGCGCCTCCGCCACCGTTGCGGTATGAGTGGGGCTTGACGCAGGGCAGGGGATTGCGTTACTTGGGTGCGGCGGGCATGGGCCTGCCGGCAGAAGTTTTCGACGCCGGAGGAGTGGCTGAGTGGTCGAAAGCGGCGGTCTTGAAAACCGTTGTACCTTCGGGTACCGTGGGTTCGAATCCTACCTCCTCCGCCATATTTCAGTTCGGGGCTCTTCGACAAGGTAGTTGAAGGGCTTTTTGTATGTTGGGGATAGGTTTAGGTCGGTGAGCACGCAGTTCGAAAGTATGTTTCGCAGCAGTTCAGCCTGCTCTTTGGGTTTCTGCTCGACATAGAGAGAATGAGCGGACTGGGCGAGTTCTAAGAAGCTGACCCCTGTCTGGTAGTAATCTCTGTTTGCTTTCTCCAGCCGTCTCACGCGATCGGACAGCCGATCTTGGTCCTCCAGAAGCCGATGGTGAGTGGTCTGCCAGAAACCCACGGTAATCTGGCCATCCAACTTGTCCCGATAACACTGATCGATTCTGGCCTGAAGCTTATCGGATTGTTGGCGAAGCTGCCTGAGTTCGGTTTCACGGAAATCCTGCTCTTTGTCGAAGCTGTCCTTGAGCGCAAGGCGGATTTCCTCTGCTGTTTCGGCGCTGATTGTAATCCGCTTGACCGTCTCAGCGAGCATTTCGGCTAAATGAGACTCGGGGATGTAGGGCTGAGGGCACCTTCCCTTGCCATTGGTACACCGGTAGTAAATGTACCGGCCCTTCTTGATCTCCGCTGTTATGGCGCATCCACAATGCCCGCAGGTCAGTAGTCCTCGAAAGGCGAACTGATGTTTGTGCCCTTTAGGTTTTCGAACATTTTGGAGAGTCTCCTGAACCCGGTCGAAGGTCTCCTGAGAAATGAGCGGCATATGGGTCCCTTGATAGATTCTGCCTTTCCACTTAAACCGGCCCGAATAGATCGGATTCTTGAGTAGCTTCTCAATCCAGCTTCGGCTAACGAGGCTGTTTGAGCCTCGGTATCGGAGCCCGAGTTCCTTGGCCTTTTCCCGAAGAAGGCTTATCGAGTAACGGCCGGTTGCATAGGTTTCAAACAACCGAGCGACTATCGGCCCACGATCTGGGTCGACAACAAGAGTGTGGGTAACCCGGTCGTTCAGATAGCCCAGTGGCGCCCGGTGTGGCCACTCTCCCTCTTCCACCATCTCCTGCATGCCCTTTTTAACCTCTTCAGAGAGGTTGTCGATGTAGTTCTTGGCCATCAAGACGTTGATACCGTGAATAAACTTGGTGTGCGAGTGGCTGTCCTTGGTGAGGACCTCCCCCTCTTTGACCAGGTGGACTTCGAGGCCAAGATCCTCAATCTCCACCCAATCGCGAAGATTGCGGTAGAGTCGATCGGTCTTCTCAACCAGTATAGCGCGAATGTCTCTATGGATACGGAGAAACTGAACCATTTGCCCAAAAGCGGTTCGGCCAGCCGACTTGGCCGTTTCGACGTCACTGAACTCCTGGGCGGCCTCGATGCCGCGTTTACGAGCATACTCAAGGAGCAGCTTCCGCTGGGCGGGGATTGAGAATCCTTCTCTCTCTTGTTCTTTTGAGGAGACGCGAGTGTAGAGAACGCATTTCATTTTGTCGATCTCCTACGGCACAGCCATTTCCGCCACTCACGACATGCTGTGCCGATATACGAATCGAGGAATTCTTGCATCAACAGCTGGTGAAGAGCCTGAAGTCCAATGTGATTTGCAGCATCTTCAGAACATGTAAGCCGCTTAGACCGTTTTCATCAAAATGAGATTTTCCATAAGAGATTGAACCTTTGAGTCTGAGGGCGTTATTGTGTTCTGTGGAGTCGATACCGCCATCGATCAGTTGCACTCCCCTATCCCGTCGGATTGTACTCACTCTTAGATCATGTCTTGTTCTGGTCCGATCAGAACGATCAATGACAAGTTCATAATCCCCATCTTTTTCAGACACGCTTCGGTTTCGAGTTGCGTCTAACTCACTGATAATCCAATGCTTGGACCCTTTGTTCTGTTTCGATAGACCCTCTCGCCTCGCCAGCCGCCGATAAGAACCGGAACTGTCTAAATCTATGAGCGCCTTAGTGAATGGAACATTCACCTTTTCTTGCCTCTGTCTGTAATTCGTGAGTAACTCTGAAGAACTATGGAAAGTCAGCTTGTGATTAAGCAGGAGGACATGTTAAACTTATTAAAAGGGACACAGGTTTCTCTGTCAATCACATTCTCTCATAGAGCCTGAAAAACATTTCCTGCGACGGATCCGCAACCATTGTTATTGCATCGCTGCACTGAATGGGAGTCGTATTCGATCTGAAGGTCTCCATTTCAATCTACCGCCCTGTTTCAAACGCGTGTGACAGGAGTGTAGGCATTCGGCAAGCTGAACTTAGGGTGCCGTGCTCCCGCCGGCCTTGTTCTGGCGCCAAGTCCGGAGCAGGTCAAAAAACCCTCGAAGATTATCGCAGATCTCCTCATACTCTGAATGCGAGAATCGTTTCTCGAGGAACTCTCGACCTTCCGACTCAGGTAGTTCTCGGATCTCCCTGATTCGACACAGAGGTTCATTTCTTGACCGTTCATCCCGCAACTTTGCCGATCTCCTTAAGGAGGCATCGGGCCTCGTTCGGCTGGCCTTTGCTCATCCTCTCGGCCAATTTGGCGGGAAAAAGATCTTGTCGGTAGATACTACATCGCGCGGTGTCGTGAGTGAAACCAGTAGGCTGAAAAGCAGGTGAGCAAATCTCTGTTCAGTAGGGTTAATACTTTCGGATTTGCCTTTGTTGGTAGAAAGAACGGAGCTCACGATTCCCCTGTCGAATCCGTTCTTTCTGGTCTTCCGTCCGTTTCAAATAACTACGGCGATTACGGGCCCTCTTGCCGCAATCCCTACCTTCAGAACGCAGCGAGCAGTAGAGCTTTCTTTCCTCGAATGGGAAGAATCCCCGGCAGAAGCCGCATCGTTTGATCTGGCGCGTACTCAGGAGGTAACCTACGAAAGCATCGACAATTGCGTGCAAGAAGTCTTCCAAAGGTTGACCTCATTTGACCTTGGCACGGAAGTCATCAATGGTTACGCAGGCATCGCGCTGCCGTGCCCGTTCCGCTAGGTTTGGAGGCCATTGGTCGCCTTCAATAAACGAACTCCAATGAGGTTCGTGAAACGCATTGATTTCACAGGCCTCCCGCTTCTGGAGTAAATGTTGCAGTTCTCTGCGTCGTCGATCCCAATTCAATTCATCAACGAAGGGATAGTCAATCATATCCGAGGTCAAGGCAGTGAACCGATAAATCCAGCCGCAGAAGTCTGTCCTCCAGATGGTCGAACTACCTTCAAACAGGCAGTATTCGTCCCAAACCCGACCCGCGAAGAGACTGAAAGAGTTGCCAAAATGCAACAGGTCTATACTGTCATCATCCTGACGATATTTGCTGCGCTGTCTGGCCGAGTCTCGGGTAATTCTTAACCCAGAATCATTCGGACCTTTAAGAAGATTGTCAGGGCCGTATCCGAAATCGAATGGTTCGAGCAGCAGAGTCAGCGGGTCAAGAGGCTGGATATCTCCCGTGAACCCTCTGTAGCATAAGACAATCTCAATCTTCTTGACACGCAAACCGTCTTCATGGGAAGGCCCCAGCTGAAGGTCGATGTGGGGTATCGGTCGAGCCGCCGTAACGCACTCTTGGTCAAAGTACCAGGTGGGGAGCTCTGCATGCCGCAGCAAAGGAACACGATAGACATCCTGATGGTCACGTCTCTTGTCATACATCGGATCATCCTCACTAAAACATCGGCTCGTTCCGAGGCAGGAGCTACCGAGCCGCCTATAGTTACTTGAACCAGAGGTACAGGCTTGTTGATGCGAAAGACGGAGGCGGCCTAAGCGAAATGTGACTTAGTGACATATCAGCAGACGGGTCGGTGATCAAATTAGGGTGTTCTTCATCCACTTTCTTGTGGCCTCGGCGTGCCGGTAGTAACACATCCCATATCGTCGTCCCCACACGCGTGGGGGTGAACCGAACCCGAACCCAATGAAACGAGGCAAGGCAAGGTCGTCCCCACACGCGTGGGGGTGAACCGGATCTGCAACCCGGCGAACCTCACCCGATGGCGTCGTCCCCACACGCGTGGGGGTGAACCGGCGAATGTGACTGTGCGACCGAAACAGGGCATGTCGTCCCCACACGCGTGGGGGTGAACCGGCATGTCATTTCCCAACCGCCTTCTTGCTGGCGTCGTCCCCACACGCGTGGGGGTGAACCGGTATGACACCCCGACGGGGAAGTGATATGGGAGTCGTCCCCACACGCGTGGGGGTGAACCGCATACCGAGCTTTTTAATTGACAGGTTACTCCGTCGTCCCCACACGCGTGGGGGTGAACCGGCCGAGCTTGAGGGCGCACAAGTGTTGACCATGTCGTCCCCACACGCGTGGGGGTGAACCGCGGATAGCCCAAGTTGAGAACCTGGACGGGCAGTCGTCCCCACACGCGTGGGGGTGAACCGTTTAGGTTGAACCGAGTGAGGGGAACCGGGTCGAGCAGAAGAAGCCCGTTCGGCTATGCCACCGTTCGGGAATAGGTCGCCATGGCCCGCCTGTCTTGGTAAGCTGCTGTGCGGAATTGGCTTGCCGGTTGATCGAATCGTCCAGTGGCACTGAAGCTTGATCGCAAGCAGCCGTCGCCTGCCTGCCGGGGCAGGCATCAGATTACACCAGCCAAGTCAAGAATAGCCCTGATCGCGAGTGTCGTATGCTGCCGATTGCCACCACATGTTCACCGAAAGGAACTCCTGCTGTTCCCACAATCGACTTCGCCCGGAGCTGATCAAGATCGCTGCGGCGGCAGGAATCCCAAATCTGACGAAGCTGTACGCGCCGTGCCACACTTTCGCCAGTCATCTCGTGATATCTGGCGTCGACACCCCTACCAAGTAGAAGTGATGGGCTATTCGGGTATACAAACACGATTATCTACGCTATCCTCGCCCCAGATCACCCGGCAGACGCGCTGGATGGGCTGAGGCTCTGACCCCAAGGGCGGATGGTTGGGGAACCGGCAAGAATATGTGGATCGCACTACAGGATTAGTCTAAAGCTTCGTAATGGGCAACTTAACCCAGGCCGGATAGAGCGTTCCACATCCTTGCTCAGAGGCTGCAATCTAAGGCACCTTCCCTATTCAAACATTCGGCAGTCATCGCATCTGTGACATCCGATTCTACATATGGTGCACCCTTGCGCGGCCAATACACTGGGGGATTAATTACTAAGGCACTGTGGGCGGCTCGGCGGCCGCCCACAGTGCATGAAGCAGTTCATTCGGTTCGGTGCAGGTTAACTGGCATCGAACCATCAGTCTGTTCAAGCTACTGCCTAAACACGAATCTAACGAGCGAACAGATGTCGGATATTGTCAACTGTCCATCGCGGTCAAAGTCCGCTGCTATCGGGTCGACACGTCCCGGCTGATCGGAACTCGTGAAGAAGTGAGTGCTCAAGATCGACAAATCAGAGAGATTTATCAGACCATCATTGTTCAGATCGCCAGAAAGGTGGCCCGTCAGCAGGAATTTTCCCGAGAGCCTATACGGTTCACCATTCTGAAGCGTTCCGTATGAATCGACCTCCTGGACTGTTGTATCGTAGATCTCCCCGAATGGAGCGATGAGATCAGCCGCCTCAACCAGGACTGCCAGGACGTCGCCGTTGAATCCAAGGCTCGAGTCATACTCCCCGGCGGCAAGCACCTGTGTAGTGAGTACTGGGACAGCTACCGAGTCGAGCACGGTGAGGTTTATGGTGGAAATCTCTGACACACTGCAACCACCAAGATCGCCGATGTAGAGCGTATCAATGAATGACGGCACGGAATTTTGGAAGAACCACCGCTGAGGCTCGGGTCGTACAATCAACCGGCCGCTATCGCAGAGCGAGTCAGAGTAGATGAAAGTCACCTCAGAGGAAACGGTCTGGTTGCCGGCGTTGTCGAAGACGTGAGCGCGATAACGGTGCTCTCCAGAACCAAGAGGCGAAATCACTTCGGCATAGAAGCAGCCACGGAAAGCTTTCCCGGTTTCGAAGCTGAACGGAATCGTATCCTGATCGAGTACTGCAAACCCGCGAACCGGACTGAGGCCACTGGCGGCGATGCCTGTGTCAGATGCAAACGCCCTGAGAATCGGACTGTCATGGTGAATGACCGCCCCGTGTTCCGGGCTCAGGCTGTCGATGACCGGAGGCAGTAGATCAACCGGTGCACCGAAGAGACCGGCAACGTACTGGCCACCGGCTGTCAAAGAGCTGAGAATGGTGTCACCGGAAAGAGAAGATGGACTCTCCACTGATATGCATCTCACGCGATCCCAGTGGAACACCTTTAGCCATGGGCGGTCCGCAGGAGTGTATCCGGAGGCGACGAGATCGGAATCCGTGACTACAATCTTGAAGACAATGGGATTGACAAACGTGTCCAACGGTACCATGGATAGACCGAGGATTTTCACCTCATAGGCCTCTCCCACCGACGTGAACGATGCCACCGTGTCTCTGGATGCGAAACTCGGAACGGCTCGCCCACGATATGGCGTCACTCCGGCACCCTCGGGCGCTGCCTCTCTGTTGACTGCAAAGCTGATAATCTGAGCGGTATAGCCAGCAGGGTACGAACCGGCAGAGACAGAGAGCTGGGCTCCACCGTTGATGATCTCGGGTTGGGTCTGAAGAATAAGTTCCACGCCGCTCTCGATCAGCACCTGGACGCGATTCAGCAATCCGAGGATATGCTCACGGGCGGCATTGATGGCGTGCATAAAGACGGGCTCCAGTATCCCCCAGAGGCTCAGGTCATCCTGCAGGTATTCATCTTCTTCGTATTCCTCGAGAGGGAAGCGGTTGAATTCCTGACCGTTGATCGCTCCCTTAGTGGTTTCGAAAGACTGCGTTCTCGAAAATGCGAGATTCACGCCCAGGTCGAGACTCCATTCGATGCCGACGCCAAGATCTATCGGCACGTTCACAGGCAAACTGAAAGCTTGAGTACGGATCGAGGACTTGGTGTACTCCAGTTCGCCAGATTTCACATCTTCCTCCAACTGGATAGCAGACGTCAATACATCGGCGACGTCGTTGCCGAGGGCCAGCCCGCCGCCAGACATGAGGGGACCTGCCGGATTCGATGCCGTCAGCATCAGGTTGGCCAGGTTAGTTCCGGTGCTGACGAGCCCCCGGGCTATGTCCGGCCCGAATGACACGGTCAGCTCCTGGAAGTCGTGGAGCGCCTCAGGATTGGTACTCAACCCCTGATCGTCCTGGAGCAGCGTCACCGAACCGCCAGTCGGTTGCCAGTCGGAGTCGAACTCAACTGACTCTGAAAGCTCGCCTCCATAGCTGAGGCTCCAATAAGGCAACAACTGCTCGAACCAAGGTAGGATCGGACCGCCGGCTCCGGTGCCAATCCGCAACTTGAGGAGAGACATATCGAACTGGGCGGCTTCTGTCAGAGTGATTGCGCGGTCCGCACCCTCGTGGTTGTCTCCGAACACGGAGTGCTTGTACTGGTCGATCGATGCCATGAGACTCAGGGAAAGCTCCGCGTTGGGCAGCTCGATGCCGACATACTTGTTTGCCTGGGAATTGTAAAGCATGGTCTTGCAGCCGGCGTCGGCAGAAAACTCCAGACCGAGAGAGGCCCCCAGCTGATCTTCGCTATTCGCAAAATACGCAACGTAATCGTTGTGCGACTTCGCATAGTTTATCAGGCCGTCAAGAATTGGCACACACGCGTACGAAAGAAATCCGGTGGCCAAGCGCGTTCCGCTTTCCAGGAAAACGATGGACTGGGCGACAGTCTGTCGCGAATCTTCGTACGGGTCGTTGAATGAAAACGACTGATTCCCGACGGCTTCAAGTTTGAGATTGGCCCCTCCACCAACACGGTAGTTGAGGAACGACAGCGCCGGGATGCGACCGACCGAAAGCCCCGCTCCCACCGATGTTTCTATCCGCCGCGAATACGTCAGCCAGAGTGGATCCACCGAGCTGACTTCCGCCGAAATAGTCCCGCCGATTGCCGATGATCCAGAGACAGATAGCCGCGCCGCCCGAATACCAAGAGGACCGATCCCGGCTCCGATACCACCGCCCACTTCGACACTTACTCCGGCCAAGAGATCCCACTCCCTGGTGTAGGTGCGGGGCTGCAGGTCGACATTAAAGGCCAGAAGTTCATCGAGCGCGACTTCCTGCCCGGCAAACTCAACGTGGTCAAGCATGTCCCAAACGTACAAACCAATGTCCCTCCAGCCCAGATCGTCGGGCCTGAGGCTGATGGTGAACTCGCCCTTGCTATCGGTGACCAGTATCTGTCCATCGGCGAAATACAGCGTCACTCCCTCGACTGGTTGAGTCGTCTGGACATCTCGGACACGGTAGTAGCGATGAAGTATGCCGCCGTGCATGATTTCGGAGACCTCATCATAGGCCGGCTCAATAGACTCAAGGTGGTAGAGCGTCACGGGACACTGCACGACAACCCCAACGGACTGGACGCCCGATGTACCGCAAGCCGACGCGACAAAGTCAAGACCGCATTGCTCCAAGCACTGCCCGGGCACCCACGTCCCCTGGTACTCACCGTCTCTCGTATGCCCGAGAAGGATCTGCTTCCCATCGCAAGTCGTGACGAGGACGTTGGCGGCGTCGAATGGTGCACCGGTCTGATCGTTTACTTGGGCCCTCAGATTTACGCGATAACCGGCGCTGAGTACGGCTCCCTCGAGCGGTTCTTGAATGGCGACGCTCAGACCTTCCGGTCCAGTTCGCAAGTAGGGGCGGTCGAGCAGCACCTGCACTGCCTGTTGCTGTGTCGCGGCACAAATGCGCTCAGAATAGTCGGCTACACATCGGCACAACTGGGCGCCCGCGGTCAAAACGTAGTGGCCGCCGTTGAGATGCTGCGTTGAAAGCTCGATGATGTTGGTCGCGGCCCCAGTAGTTGCAGAGTTTAGAAATGCCGGATCGATCGAGAAGCTGTAGTCACCCTTCGGCACGCCATTCAGCAGTTGAGCTACCGAATGGCCATTCACAAATACCTGGACGTCATGAGGTCGCGGCTGCCAACCCGCTGGAGTTGCGAAATGCATGTTTAGCGTGACGTCCTCAGAGAAATCCTTGCCGCCTGCGTCTCCTCCGACAAAGGAGCTGAGATAGATCCGGATATACGGTCGATTCGTGCAGTACCAAGAATTGACGTGTTCCTTCTGACAGGTGATTACGTTCGGAACGTGTACCTCGTAGATCGTCTCGTGGCAGCAGTCCTCGACTCGATAATGAGTGGATACTCCTGCGGCCGTTGCGGTGAGCAGCGCGGAACAACCTTGGCGACCGGACGACGTATCGGGAAAGTTCGGAATAACGGCGAACTGAAGGCATTCTCCGGGCTGCAGAGACGCATGGTTGACGTTCGGATAGAGGGTCATGCTCATGCCGAATGACTCCGCGATAAAGACATTCAGGTCGGAGAGCTGATCACCATCGTTACAAACTCGAAGCGTCCTGATCATGCTGAGTGAATCAAAAGAGACTTCTTCAAAACGGAAATCCACCACCGGCCAGGTTACATCGACAGCACACGGGGCGAGTGCCGAGATGGGGGTGACAGTCTCGGCATCGGCCAAGAGCCGAAACAACACGTCATAGTGCCGGCTGGTGGCGTCCTGTGTATGGAACACAACGGTGACGTCCCGCGATTCGCCCGGCTGGAGAGTAATCTGCTCGTCCATACTACCCGATCCGATGAAGCCTACAATCAGATCCGAATGCGAGTTGATGACTTCGAGCAGAAGCGTATGCGGTTGATTGTCTTCATTCATGACGGCTATCGTCCGCTCCTGGTTGTAATCGCGTCCGATAATAATGGTAAATGGGGCATCGAGGAACACTATGCCGTGGCCAACCCGGAAGTGCCGGATCTCGCTCAGGCTCGATCCGCAGGCAGAAACGCTCTGGCAGTACCATTCGTACTGCGTATCCCAATTTAGACTGGTCAGTTCGACGTTATGAAATCGACCGTCGGCCGCGGTTGCCTGCGAGAACGTGGTGGTCCCCGCTATACGATAGTAGACGACACTGGTCGAATGATTGAGGGTGGTCCAATTGATCCAGACGGAGTTGGTGCTGGTCTTTGCGGCGTTGGCGGGCAACAAGTCGATGATATGCGGATCAGAGGTGATCTCAAGGCTGAGATCATTTTCAATTGTTGTCGACAGATCCACGGCATTGACCGAGACTACAAAAGGGTACCGACCAGCGGCGCCGCATGAGGTTGGTGTCCGGACCAAGATTGCGAGGTTTCGTTCTCCCCACGCCTCAATCCAGACCGTGTCTTGGGTAGATGCATACCACTCCGACGGTAAACCACTTATCTCAAGAGTGACTTGCACGGGGACTGGCTTCCGATTCGCCACAAGGATGTTGTACGACACTGTGTCATCAATTCCAGCAGAGTGAGTCTGCGGCTGCGCTATCACTTGGAGACCGGTGTCACAGAGTGCCTGTACAGTTGCCGAAAACGTATTGTTGAGTTCACTGGCCTCCGGAATGAGGTTCCGAGGGTCAACTTCTACCGTGAGGTTATAAGTGCCGCACCCAGGAGTCCAATCGACTTCTGAGGTGAATTGCCCTCCTGCGCGGATTCCTGGTACAGTGTCGGAACCGATGTAGGCGCCGGAAGGACTCTCGTAGTAGTCGACCAGGAAGATTGGGACGGTTGAGTCTCCGGAATTTACGATCTCGGCAGAGACCGTAACCGATTGTCCTGCGAACGGTTGGGGTGGGTGAGTGGTTATTGATCGACACTCCAGGTCGGCCCAGACATTCATCTGGGAGGCATTCTCGATGAAGAAGTTGTCGATGCGATGGTAGTTCGTCGATCCCCCAGTTGCGGCGGTGAAACCAAAGTAGCCGGCGAAAGGCTGATAATTGGCGATTTGGTAGTTGATCCGGAGAGTGTCATCGAGCCAGACTCGGACATGGCCGGATTCATTCGTTACCCTGACAGTTCTCCAAATCCCGCCTTCCAGAGCACCGTTGGGCGCCAACCAATACGAGAGATAGCTGTTGGGGCCGTTACGTACCAGTCCGAGACATTCTTCGGACGGGTCGCCGGCGTTGGAGTAAGTGTTGAGTACGATTCCGTAACCGGTAGCACCGGCAAAGTCCAACGATCCGCCGTCTGAACGGCCGTAGTTGTGCGATTGTGTGAAAGCGAAGACGATTCCATCCGCTCCCGAACCACCCCCCATATAGAAGTCGAACTGGACCGTGAAGTTATCCATCCAGAACTGGTCTCTCAGATATAGTCGGCCAGCTTGGTTAGTCGCTACGGGGGTTAGTCTAACACTTTGATTGGCCGCGTCATAGACTGCATTGTGATAGAGAATGTAGCGGTTTGAATCGAACGACGAGAAGTCGTCATCCACGATGACGCCGTCAATGTTCAATCCCTGTGCGGACACAGTAGCCGCAATTGCCAAGGTGGCAATCATCCACAGAAGTGATTTCATCTCAGTAACCCCGCGGTGAGAATGTTGGGAGTATAAGGCCTGTTAGCACTCTCCAGGTGGATATGCGGCCCTACGCTTAAGATACAATGTCATAAGGGGACAATCTTGTCAAGATTAATTGTGAAAGCTCTCTCAACAACCATGTTGTGATACGACTATGATTCGATACGAAACACAGGAAGGCTGATCACCGTCCACCGTGAGACACCAGGTGACCAACTGATCAGCATCGGTTCTACTGTTTTCTGACGTGGACCGCCAACATTTGCTTCAACATCGCGCGCTTGACGAGGATCATGAACAGAAGCACTAAGCGACAGCTGCTTTCGCAAGACTCCGTCAGTGATCGCATGCCAACTGGCCGAGGACAATTCCGTCGAAAATCGGCCGTGGATACGCTCAACCAGCCAGTCGGGTCAGCGGCTTCCCGTGGCTTGCACTTTCAGCTTGCAGCAAGAACCCCGGCTCTGGTGCTGACGAGGGCCCTACCCTCAGTCCCCCTCGGGCGTGTCACTCCGAGGTCACCATCCGTTTGGACCACCCTGGATTCCGCAACTTCACGTGAGGGATGTACCCTGAGGCGCTCTCTGGCATATTTTAGACTTCTGAATGCCGAACAGCACTGCCGCCTTACCGGAATTCGCAAGGACCTTACAAAATGTGCGAGAGAAGACGCTTGTAACGGGCGGGTCCGTCCGCCAGAAGGACGAGACCGGTGAGCGCTATTGGCGCGCACGGAGTGCAGCGGTTTTGAGCTCTGATACCATTGAAGAATGGGAAGAGAATGCTGCCGCTGATCTGACCTTCGCCCGTTCTTTGGTCCAGTTATAACCTCAAAGTCTCCGTTCGTTCTGTCAATCGATTCTCATACTCTTCAAGGAACTCGGTAGGTGTCCGCTGGCCGAGGGAACGGTGCGGACGATGCTGATTGTAGTCGTGTCGCCAGACTTCAAATTTCTGCCGGGCATCGGCTAAGATCCAGAACAAATGGCCGTTGAGACACTCATCCCGGAACTTCCCGTTGAACGACTCCACAAAGCAGTTCTGCCCCAGCTTGCCCGGCTCAATGGACGAGAGCTTGACTGCACATCGTTCCGCCCACCGATCCATTGCCCCGCTGGTAAACTCCGGACCGGGGCCGCTGACAATGACCTCCGGCAGGGGATGACCACCCTGCGCCAGGAGGTCAGAAACGTTCGCCACCTGCTGCGTGCCGATCGACCGTCCCACGAAGATCTCGGTGCTTTCCGGGTAAAGTCATCTACCACCGTCAGGCACTTCAGCCGCTGCCCGGCAGAAATTTGAAGTCTGGCGACACGACTACAATTAGCATCGTCCGCACCGGTCGCTCCGTCAACAGACACCCTGCGAGTACGCCCACGACTATGAGAACCGATTGACAAGAGAGTCAGAACATGTGAGATTATGACTGGACCATAAAATTGGGGGAGGTCAACGGGTCGGTATCCCCATTAGCTTGTATTGGAGTTAGACGACAGGTAATTGTTGAGAAACTGAAAAAGGCGCATGTTTCAACCTCATTCGTGGAACGTCAAAACCTCACAATGAGAATGGGCATGCGCCGCTTTATCGTGTTGACCAATGGCTTCTCCAAGAAAGTGCAAAACCTTGCGTATGCGGTCGCCATGCGCTTCATGTACTACAACTTTGTGCGGCCCCACCAGACGTTGCGCGTGTCTCCCGCTATGGCTACGAGTGTTACCGATCATCTTTGGGAGATTGAAGACATAGTAAATCTGTTGGAGGGAAAAGAGGATGAAACTTCAAACTGACCCACTACCGAAAGCTCGTGCTGGCTGACTATGAGAGGGCATCCGTCAGTTGTCACGCCACGTTTCGAAGATAGTCCACAATGGCCCGCCATTTGAGGGTTATTCAGTGCAAGTTAGTCATTGACAATACATTTGCCGACAGCATTTCCGGATAGAATCCTCGTTGTGTCCAACTTGTGCCCATCTGGAGGAGCTAATGGGACGAATATATAAGCGGGAAAATGTCCGGTCCATCGACGTCCGAGCGCTGGCCCGCAGCCTGCTTTGCGAGGACATCCGGCTGACCGGCTCCTTCCTGAGAATCGACGGCTGATTCCCTCACTTGCTCTTTCCGAGCACACAAATCCAACAACTGAGAACCCGATACTCGCCGACTGTTTAGCGGGCATCACAGACGGGGGCTCTTTGTCTCCGACTATGGGACAAAGAGTCCCGGAGGAGAAACCATGGGTTGAACCATTCATTCCGCCGTCGAGAACGACGGGCAGAACCGGATCACCGATGCCGAATGGCAGGCGATCGAGGCCCTGCAGGAGAAATACAACACCGAGCATACCTGGACTTGCGAGCGGCTGTTACTTGAGCGGGAGACTATTTACCCCAACTGGACGGTCTGGGAGGCTTTGGGGCTGTAGGTCCAGGAGGTGTGGCAGCGGATCACAGGCGAATTGGCCACACCTGACGGCCGCAGGCGATTGGAAGACCGGAAACTCATCGAGGTGCGCCTCGGCGGCTACCGGAGCGAAGGGTTCCTCATGAGCGGCTTCACCAAGGCCCGCGATGACGAGGACAATGCCCGGTTAGTTATCAACTTCCTGCTGGAGGCTTCCCGGCTGGCGCCACACGTCAGGTTTCAGGTCCAGGACGAAGGCGACTACCTGACCTGTCCGGTGATTATCCGCGACGGCCGGATGGAACCGGACCGAGAGGCAATCATGAAGCACATAGCTTACTGGATCCAACGCAAACAGGATGGCCCGTTGTCGGAAGCAGACTACTGGGACGAGCTCATTGGCAGCCACCGGTATTTCCTGAACCGGCCGGGACCGTTTGCTGCCCCGTCGGTCTTCATCGCTCCGGAGTTTCGCTCATAACCATATAAGGAGCTCCCGCGTCCCCTGGGTGTACGGGGGATCCCCGGGAGGTACCGACCATGAATGAAACCAAGAACCGACCAGTGACCAGCGTCAGAGTGGGCTCCGTGCGAGCGGCTGCATGGAGAAATCAGCACCAGGGCTGCGATGGACAGGGCTTCGCCTCGATACGGGTCATCCTTGAACGAACCTACCGCGACCGCTCGGGCAACTACAACAGCACGCAGGGGTTGGGTGTCAACGACATCCCCAAGGCGATCCTGGCCCTGGTGCAGGTGTACCAGTACCTAATGGAGCACCACGATGGAGAGGAGACCGGCGACGAGCCGGTTTCTCCTACGAAGCTACCTTGACATCCGAATTCTATCATTTCATACGATTCTGTTTCCCAGTTGCCCGAAGAGCGCCTCCAAGAATCTTTCTGTCTTACTCCTCGCTACTTTGCTACCGTCATTTCCATGCCTGGACTCCATGAAGGAGTCAGCCGAACAACACTCTCTGAGCAACAGCCGGTTACGGACGGGAAGTAGTCGATGTATCGCCAGTTCGCTACAGGCAAACCACCACAGTGCTCCAATGGGCTACACATAACTCAGCGCAAGCAAGCCGCTGTACAAACTGCCCTCTGGGCATAGATCTACCCGCTCGGAAGTCCTGCTGTCGCCCTTCCTCGCGGAGTCGGATCAGAGGCGGTCGGCCCCTTGAGACCCAGCGCTCGGAATCTCATGAGGAATTCGTCGTACTCCAAGGGTTGTCGGTTTGGAGGTCATGTATTGGTCCTCAAAGGCGTGCAAGAAAACCCCAAGAGGGGCTTGACAATTCGGAATTATTGATTAGGTTGATATCGTTGAAATCCCAATCCATGATGTTCGCAGGTCATCCGTTATGGAGATCGGGATCGATTTGCACCGACGACTGACAGCAGGGTTTCGACGGCAGTTCTATTGTTGATTGCGCAGTGGATCACTATATACAATGGGGAACTGACAAGACCAATGGGTTCAGGCGATGATGCTTCTCGGCAGGCTTTGGCCTCAATAATAGCCACGCACGTCGTGAATGAGAAGTCAGAGTTACTTGCCTCGCCTCTTCATGTCGAGCGTTCGCTGTTCGTTTCAGGGCATGCGAATGATTCCGATATCATTCTGGCCTCTCGATCAGTTGAAATAGGCGCGGTTTGGTTGCTATCACGTCAGAGCAGTCAAGAGTCCTCATTCGTAGCGTATTTGACTGACCGGCTCGTCAAAGAATTCGGATATGGTTCGGATGACGCCGCGTGGGCCATCAAGACATGGAGTGAGGCGCTGAAGCCTCTCCGCAATGTATCGCTGCCGCCAATTGTTGAACCGTCGGGACTGTACCGCGTTCTGAGAGCTCGTTGGACCCAACTCGCCGCCGCTGCGGCAGTGCTCTTGGTGGCGACGTCAGCTTTCCTCATACCATCTCTAATTGCAGATCGAGTACCGACGGACTTGCTACCGGAGAGCAATGCAGAGACCTCATCTGCCGGGGCCATCGACTCGACACCTCTGGAGCCAGTCTTAACTCCCCCGCCAGCCCCCAAACGGAAGGATCCGATACGGTCGGATGCCGTCGGTCAAGCATCGGCTAATTCAACATCGCCCCCGGTACTTGTCGCTGTGGGTATGGCTCCGCGAATGCCACTTGGAGGTGACAGCGTTAATCGAACCCCAGTGCGGTTCGAAAGCGGGATTACGGATCAACAGGATTCGCAGTGGACTGTGCCGATTCCCGGCGACGACCAGACCGAATCTTTCGATACTTCATCGGCTGTCTTGGGTTTTGTGCAACCAGACAGTCCGGTTGTTTCGCCATACGCTGGCGACGTCCGGGGATTCGGCAGTAGCGATGGCTCTGGACAGTCGCCCGATGGGGCGATTCCTCCTGAGCAGGTTGAATCCTCGGCGCCCGCGGTTCCCGATCGTAAGGCGGAGATGATCTTCGACGGCGGCGATGCTAAGTACTCGACGATTGCGAAGTCAACCCACGCTTCGGGGCGTGTGGTAGTCAGACTGCAGATCGCAAGCGACGGAACTCCTGTAAAGGCAGAGATTGTCGCGGAAGGAACAACTGCGCCCGTGTCACTTCACTCCACAGCAACCGACAAGGCTATGAAGTCTCGCTGGAAGCCGGCAACCAAGAATGGGGTGGATGTGGCGGACACAGTTATAGTCCCATTCGACATCAAACCCTGGTAAGATTGCACTCAGTCAGGTAGAGGCAAAGGGTGGGGGCGCAGGCAGCTTCCCCTAAGTGGACACCAATACTCGCAACAGGGAAGAGACGGATCCGTGAAAGGAAGCACTTCGCCCAGAGATTCGATCATCCTCCAATGGCCGCCGGAACCAGACGAGGCTCAGGTTGTTGTCGCGGCCATCGACATAAAGGGCAATCCCAGCAAGCACTTTGACAGTGTGATCACTTGCTCGCTTCCGAGTGCGGGACAGCGCCGTAAGGTGCTCTCTTTGGAACTGGACGGCCAGGTGCCCAAGGAGCTGGTGGCCCGCAGGCATGAATTGTTTTATTTGAAGCCGCACGGGAGCAAGGATTTGATATATGGGAAGCTCAGCGGCCAAGCCGTTGATGCATTAGGCGAATACATAGATGTAGGAATCGATCTCTCTGCGATCGAGGATTGCCGTTTGCAGCCCCAGGCAGGAAAGCCGATCTCGATCGAGATCAAGCTGACAGTTTACGAGGTCAAGGACGGCAGCAGTGCTCCCTTGCTCGACGGGATGCCAATTCGGATACTCCTGAACCCTAAGAAGGGAAGCGTAGAGATCACCTCAGTCGTCAAGGCCGGACCGCCCGAGATCACCTGCGACGGATCGACCTATCCCATCTACACGGTGCACATCCGTCGGCTTCCCGAACAGCGTTTCGTCGACATTACGGACATCAATTGGCGCGTCACATCCGCGATCAACGGCCGCATTGACCTCTCGAAGGCGGTCCGGAGTGAATCCAGCGCCGATGGCGATCACTCACTTAAGCTTGATCCTTTTGCTGCAGTTCCGCTGAGGCTGTATCTGGACACCGCTGCACTGGCGAGCCCATCCGAAGCCGCAACCGTAAGCCCCATGCTCGAACTAATATCCATGTCGGGGGAGGTTTTTCAAGCGCACAAGTTGCCGCCCTTTACACTCTTGCCGGACCCCCAAACAGCTGAGCTTCAGGTCGTGGTTGAGCCCAAGGACATGGAATTGCAGAATCTGACACGTGACGATGCCACTGGTCTTGTTAGTTGGGATACGACCCTGCGCTATCCAGTCGGTTTTTATGCTGATTCTACTGACGAGGTGGTGCTGCTGATGCTGACCTTTCGCAATGCTGCCCGCAGAGATGGGTCTGATGGCCGGGTTCGCATTGAAGACCTGCAGGCTCACCTTGAGGTAACACTCAGTGACCAGACGATAACTGAAGCGCCCAACGTCCTTATCTGCGACGACGAAGGTAACGGCGACGTAATTGAGATGCGGACCAGTCGTGAGGTACTTAACGGCGACGCTGATCAAATGATCCAGTTCCGGCTCAGTCCAGCGGAACTAATCTACCTGATTACCCAGGCAGATTCCCTTTCATGTGAGTTACGGGTAACGGCGAACTATGAAGTCTCCCAGTCCAGCCGAAGTATCCGGCAGGAGGGAAGCTTGGATCTACGGCTGAGGTTTTCGGTGGAGCGTCGGGTGATTCCATGGTTGGCGGTGGACTTTGGCACGTCCGCGATTTGTGCTTACCTCATGACCGGCGACGAGCTAGTTTCCTTGTCTCTAGCGGCCAAGCACCGCGAGAAGGGGAACCGCGATTTCCCCGATGCCGACACAGACTACCTATGGTCGCAACTCTACCTGCAGTACGCCGATGACGCAGAAGACGGTTTGGAAGACGTCAAGCGCCAATTGGGTGTCGCTTCGCTCGTCAATCTTTCGCCTCGTCTCATCGGCATTGCTCCCGATGGAGAACTGCGCCGGGAGAGCTCCTTTGCTCCAAAGTTTCTGCCGACACTCAAGATGCTGCTCGGATTCAAAGCTCTCCCAGTCTTCGACCCGAAGTCGGCATACTACTGCCGTGCTCGAAGCCCATTGCCGATGCAGGAATTGCCGGTCAGCGAACTGGTGGAGCAGGCTTATCTCCTCGTGTTCCGCGACTACCTGATACCCGCCATGCTGGACAAATTCGCGAGAGGTCGGGGTGTATTCGGCGACGAAGGTCTCCTGGCGACACTCGGCAACTTGGTGATTACGGTGCCCAATACTTTCAATCAAGTCCACGAGCAGGTAATCCGCAAGTGTCTTCAAGAGAAGATCACGTGGGCGGCGATCACGGCGCCCGAAAATGGCGAGGGCGAAAGCGACTTCGTTTCGCGGTTGCGGAACCGTCATACGTCCGTCTTCTTTAGCGACTCACGCCGTTTTCGCTTCATCAGTGAGTCAGATGCCGTAGTGGTCTACTACATGCAAACGAGAAACAAGTGGGCTTCAGGCAAACTGCCCGATGTGGAACGCGTGCTGGTTTATGACATCGGTGCAGGCACAGTAGATATCACTTATGCACGGATTTCCATGGGTGACGATGCCCACCCGGTCGAGATCGAGGAAATCGGGAAAGTCGGCGCCAACGTCGCCGGCAATGTTCTCGATACCACGATCGCCAAAGTGCTTTGCGAGACCGACGGCGGATCCATTGAAGCCTATTTTCCTCAAGAAAGGTCGAGACGAACAACGGGAGAGCGATCGTTTGCCAATCTCGCGCAGGTGAAAGATTTCATACAGCACAAGCTGAAGCCTGCGCTCGGCGAGTACTGGAACAATGGCG
>JBGSIV010000098.1:0-40135 GCA_041742355.1 Candidatus Zixiibacteriota bacterium | reverse complement strand
AACTACCAGTAGCGGTTCAGCAGCCGCGATCAACGCAGAAGCCGGGCGGGTTTACCCGCCCGGCTTCGTTTTGTGGGGGGCGCATCCGGTGTATGCGGGAGTGTGCTGTGGGAAGGATCTTGTGCAATCACCCAGGTCGGTTGAGCCGTAACGCATGTGCGTGTACCACCGCGACCCATTTTCCATTGATGCGGCGGGCGCCGGTGAATATATTGTGGTGAACATCTCCGCCTCCTACCCCTGTGAATTGAATTGAAGAGTCGTAACAAACGAAAAGGAAGACCATGACCGACGTGGACAGGCAGGAGGCAGTGCTGTCGGAAGAAGCGGCACTGCGGGTGATACTGGAGGGGACGGCGGCGGAAACGGGCGAGCAGTTTTTCCTTGCCCTGGTGCGGAAACTGACCGAAGCCCTGGGGACCTACGGAGCGTGGGTAACAGAATACGATGAACCGAAGCGTCGGCTCCGGGCACTGGCCTTCCGGCTGGGTGACCGGTATGTCGACGGCTACGAGTATGCGATCGCCGGAACGCCCTGCGAACCGGTGATTGATCAGGCCTGCCTGGTTCATTACCCCGACCGGGTGATCGAGCTGTTTCCCGACGATCCCGACTTGAAAGCGTTCGACGCGGTGAGCTACATGGGCGCACCGCTGCAGGATCTGGACGGGCGGATACTTGGGCACCTCGCGGTTGTGGACAACAAGCGGATGCCGCGGTGGGAGCGACTGGAAACCTTGTTCCGGATATTCGCGGGGAGGGCAGCCGCTGAACTTCGACGGCTGCGCGCCGAAGCGCAGATCCGCGAACGGGAGGAAAAGCTAGGGCGGCTCTTCGCCGGGGCCATGGACGCCATTGTCGAAATCGACCGGGAACTCCGGGTGTCCATGTTCAACCCGGCGGCCGAGCGGTTCTTCGGCGTGACCGCGCAGGACGCGATGGGGACCTGCCTCGATCGCTTCCTCCAGGATGCAGGGCGCCGGACCCTGACGCGAGTGATGGCCAAGCTCGATACCGCCGACGATGACCGCCAGTACCAGTGGATCGAGGGACTGACGGGAGTTCGGGCCGACGGTACGGCCTTTCCGGCGGAAGCCACACTGGCGCGGGCGGCGCAATCGCGCGAACCCTTCTACACACTCATTCTGAGAAATGTGAACGACAGGCTGGCCGCGGAGCAGACGATTCGCACGCTGTCGGAGGAGCAGGCTTACCTCATAGAGGAAATCCGTGAGCTGACGGGCTTTGAAGAAATCATCGGGGAGTGCGAGCCGATGCACCGGATGCTGGCCGACCTGCACCGGGTGGCGTCGACCGATGCCACGGTCCTGATCACCGGCGAAACCGGAACGGGGAAAGAACTGGTTGCCCGGGCGATTCACAAGGCAAGTACACGCAGCCGCAAACCGCTGATCAAGGTGAACTGCGCGGCGATACCGGCGTCGCTGATCGAAAGCGAGTTCTTCGGCCACGAAAAAGGCGCGTTTACCGGCGCAACGGCGGCACGCGAGGGGCGCTTTGCTTTGGCCGACGGCGGCACGATCTTCCTCGATGAAATCGGCGAACTGCCGTTGGAACTGCAACCAAAACTGCTCCGCGTGCTCCAGGAAGGGGAATTCGAACCGGTCGGCGGATCGCGCACCCGCAAGGTCGACGTGCGGGTGATCGCGGCGACCAACCGGGATCTCGATCGAATGGTGCGCGAGGGGGCCTTCCGGGAGGATCTGTACTACCGCCTGAATGTCTTTCCGGTACGAGTGCCCCCGCTGCGGGAGCGCGGTGAGGATGTGGTGCGGCTGGCAAAGGCGTTTGCCGAACGGGCCGCGCATCGTCTGGGTCGGCCGTCGCCACGGCTGAGCGAGGGCGTACTGACGCGGATCCGGTCATACGACTGGCCGGGGAATGTGCGGGAACTGCAAAATGTCATCGAGCGGGCGCTGATCACCGCCAACGGCAGCGGGTTGAACCTGGACCGTGCTCTGCCGGAGACGGCAGAGCAGGGGCGGCCAATGACGGCGATGGCGCAGACCACCGTGGAACGCCGCGTGCGCACCGCAGTCGAGATGGTCGAATTCGAGCGGGAGAATATCCGCCTGGCGCTGGAAGGGGCGGGATGGCGAGTATCGGGAGCCCAGGGCGCGGCCTCGCGGCTCGGACTGCCCCCCTCAACGCTGACCTCGCGAATGAAAGCGCTGGGCATACACCGCCCTCGGTAGTCAAGCACAGCGGGACAACGAACGGGTAATTGAACTGATATGGGGCGGCGGCGCATCTGCGACGCCGCCCGATCTCACGGAATCTCACCAACCAGCCTCACGACTTCCCGTTACCGGCGACTTTTCGCGACCGGCCGAAAGGCGGTCTACCAGGCAAAGTCGCTGTCAATCAATCGCCTGCAACGTAGCACCGCATTTGGCACGGCGTCTGCTGTCACTGCCGTCAGATTTCAACAGAGACTTGTAAAGTCCATACTTGTGGAAACGAGAAACACAAAGGAGAAGAACATGGCGACCCAGAAAGTGACCACGAAGATGAACGGTATCGACACCCAGAAGCTGTTTGATACCATCAATGCGATCAAGCAGACCCCGGGGCTGGCGAAATTCCGCTTCCGGGCGCGCAACCAGTGGATCGACGGCGGGCACAACCGCTCGACGATCAAGGATTTCTACGGCGCGGGCCAGGAAGACACGACGCGCGACAAGGCTTGGGTGCTCGACGCCGACGAGCCCGAAGTGCTGCTCGGCGAGGACCGCGGGCCCAACCCGGTCGAGTTCGTGCTGCACGCACTGGCGGCCTGCGTGACCACCTCGCTCGTATACCACGCTGCAGCCAAGGGGATCGCGATCGACGAGGTGGAGTCGACGCTCGAAGGGGATATCGACCTGCACGGCTTCCTCGGGCTCGACCCGAATGTGCCGCGCGGCTACCAGGAAATCCGCGTGCACTTCAAGATCAAAGCGGACGTTCCGGAGGACCAGCTCCAGGAACTCGTCAAGCTCGGCCCGACCTTCTCGCCGGTGTTCGACACCGTTACCCGTGCGGTGAACGTGAAGGTGACCGGCGAGCCAATGTAACACCGGGGAGGTGAATTTCGGCGGACAGCGGAACCGGGGGAAACAAACCCGGTTCCCGGCCGTACAGCTTAACGTAGAGTATATTGGTCCAGACAGCCGGCCTCGGCCGGGACGGCAAGTAACGGAGAGCCTGATGGCGGTCCAGAATCAGACAACGGCGCATCGAACGGTAACGGGGACGGGGCGGACAGTGATCTGCCTGCACAGCAGCACCTCGTCGTCGAAGCAGTTTCAGGCGCTGGCCGAAAGCCTGTCCGATCGGTACCGGGTGGTGGCGGTCGACCTGTACGGTTACGGCAAGACGGCCGACTGGCCGGGGGACCGGCCGCTGACCCTCGATGATGAAGTGGCGCTCTTTGCGGACGTTATCGAAAGCAGCATCGAGCCGGTCCACCTGCTGGGGCATTCATACGGCGGAGCTGTGGCGGCGCAGGCAGCGCTCCGGTACGGAAACCGCGTGGCGAGCCTGACCATGTACGAACCGGTGCTGTTCAGGCTCCTCGAAGAAGCGGGGAACACGGCGGCGGCAGCGGCGGAAATCGAAACGGTGGCGGCAACCGTGCGTGCCGAAGTAGCGGGGGGACGAATGACTGAGGCGGCGCGGCACTTTATCAACTACTGGTCCGGCAGCAGAGCATGGGAGAGCTTTCCTGAATGGCGGCAGGCGGGGCTGGAGGGCAAAATGAAGAAGGTGGTATCCGATTTCGACGCGGTGCTGGGGAGCGAATACGGTCTTGACCGGTTCGAGCGTTTGGAAGTACCGACCCTGCTGGTCAACGGCCTGGCGTCGCCCCGGGCGTCGCGCCGGGTGGTCGAACTGCTGCTGCGAGCCGTCCCCGATGCCTCCCTGCACAGTCTGGCGGGCGTGGGACACATGGGACCGGTGACGCACGCCGGCCAGGTGAATGCCCTGTTCGCCGATTTTCTGGACACCGTTGCGGCACGGCGTGAGCGCGGTGCGGTCAACCGCTCGCGGGTCGCATAGGAGCGGAGCTTACTCCGGGGCGTAGAGGGCGGCTACCGCGCCGGCAGGATCCTCGATAATGGCGTAGCGAGCCCCCTGGCCCATGGTCTTCGGTCCGGCTATAACTCGGCCCCCGCGTTCAAGGCAGGCGGCCAGGCTCAGGTCAAGATCCTCCACAACAATGTACACCAGCCATCCGACCGGGATGTCGATGTTGACCCCCTGGGTGTGACAGATGCCGGCGGCGGGCTGATCGGCGTTCGGCAGCAGCATGTTGTAGTCGTTGTAATCGCCCATGGACACAGGGGCGGGCCGCCAGCCGACCACGGCGGCATAGAAATCGCGGACATCATCGGCGATGGGGGATGTCTGATCAATCCAGGCGATCGAACCGACCACCGGTTTGTTCGAGGCCACAGCACGCTCCTTCGGTTCGGGTTGCGCCTGCGGCGGAGACTCCCCCACAGGCGAAGGCCGCTTTATCATACGCAAGTTCAATACAGCGGAAAAGTCCGATCGCGACCCGTGCGCGGGCGGCAGATTGATTGCAACGGGAGGGATCGGAAAACCGTATGAGTCTTTACAAGTTGCCCCAGTTGAAAAGGAGAGAGCGATGGCAGGACCGGGCGGATTGTTCAGTTGTCCGGAGATGAGCGCGGAAGAACTGATCGCGGCGTTCGAGGCGAATCCCCTGCGGCTGCGGGAGGCGATCGGCGGATTGTCGACGGCGGAGCTTAAGGCGAAACCGATCGCGGGGAAATGGTCGATCCAGGAAATCACACTGCACGTTGTCGATACCGAAGTCATGGCCGCGGCTCGAATTCGCCAGACGATCACCGATTCGGAGAGGACGTTTTCGCTCTGGGATCAGGCCGTCTGGGCCGATCTCCTGCGCTATCAGGATGCATCGGTGGCAGAAGTTGAAGAAGCACTGGCGCTGTACGCGGCGCTCCGCCGGGCGAGCGGATATCTTCTGCGGCGACTGCCCGAGGATGTCTGGCAGCGAATCGGCGTGCACAAACGGCGCGGGGTGGAGGTGACGCTGCGTCAGCTGGTGGAACACCACACGGTGCACAGCGAGCAGCACATCGGGCAGATCCTTGAACGGCGGAAGTTGTTGGGCAGGGAGATCAGCATGGCGCCGCTGGTCACGGCGGAATAGCGGGGTTTCATGGGGAAATGCAGGTTGAGCATTTCCCTTGCGCGGGAAGGGCGACGGGGGCACATTGTCGCCGGAGTCGTGTTGTAAAATGAAGAGAGTAACCGTGCCCGGGTGCGGCCCGGAGCAGAGGATCGTATCGGATTTATGGCAGAAGGACGCGAGCGTATCCAGCACGAACGGCCCAAACGGGCGTCGACCAGTCGGAAGGTGCTGTCGATCGGTATCGACCTGGGCGGCACAAAGATCGTCGCGGGGTTGGTGAGCAAAGACGGCCGGCTTCTGCACGGGGTGAAGGAGCAGACACACGGCTGGGGAGATCCCAACGACGTTGTCGAGCAGCTTTCCATAATGGTCCGGTACCTGATCGACCGGGCCGATTCGTATTCGGTCGGGCCGATCGGTATCGGGGCGGCGGCGCAAATCGAGGAAGGGACCGGAGCGGTGACCTTCGCCCCGAACCTCGGCTGGAGCTACTTCCCACTACGCGAACGGCTCGAAGAAGTGCTCGGGCTGCCGCTCCTGGTAACCAACGACGTTCGGGCCGCGGCCTTCGGCGAATGGCACCTCGGCGCGGGAAAAGGGTTCCGCGACCTGGTGCTGGTGTTCGTGGGGACAGGCATCGGGGGGAGCGTGATCAGCTCGGGGCGACTTCTCACAGGACACGCAAATACGGCCGGTGAGCTGGGGCATACGACCGTGCTCGTGGGAGGTCCAAAATGCCGGTGCCCAAACTACGGCTGTCTTGAGGCGGTGGCGGGCGGCTGGGCAATCGCCCTGCGGGCACAGGAATTGATCGCCCAGCACCGCCTCGAAGGCGCCGCACTGCTGGACCTGGCCGACGGTGACATCAACCGGGTGACGGCGCGAATGGTGTGCGACACGGCGCAGCGCGGGGATTTGCTCGCGCAGCGGGTGATCGACGAAGCCGTGGCGGCGTTGATCGCCGGTTGCACGTCGTTTGCCAATGCGTTCAGCCCCCGGCGGATAATTCTCGGCGGCGGCGTGATCGAAGGTTATCCCGACCTGGTCGCGCGGGTCGAAGGAGGAGTCCGGGAGCGGGCGCTGCCGGCGGTTGTGAAAGATCTCGAGGTGGTGAAAGCGAGTCTCGGAAACGACGCCGGCGTGATCGGCGCGGCGGCGATGGCCAGGGTACACTTCTCGCGAAAGGGACTCAGCCCCGCGTGAGCGAGAAAAACACGCTCGAAGACCTCTGCATCAACACCATCCGTCTTCTCTCCATCGACGCAGTCCAGCGCGCCGACTCCGGGCATCCCGGAATGCCCATGGGTGCCGCGCCGATGGCGTACGTTCTCTGGACCCGATTCCTCCGACACAATCCACGCAATCCGCAGTGGTTCGATCGTGACCGCTTCATTCTTTCGGCCGGCCATGGATCGATGCTTCTCTACAGCCTTCTGTACCTGACCGGCTACGGGCTTTCTGTCGACGATCTGAAGCAGTTCCGCCAGTGGAACAGCCGCACACCCGGACACCCCGAACGCAATCACACGCCCGGCGTGGAGGTGACCACCGGCCCGCTCGGACAGGGATTCGCCAACGGAGTAGGGATGGCCATGGTGGAGAAGCACCTCGCGGCACGGTACAATCGGCCGGGACATGCAGTGATCGATCACTACACCTACGCCATCTGCAGCGACGGCGATATGATGGAAGGAGTGTCATCGGAGGCGGCCGCAATCGCAGGCCACCTGCAACTGGGAAAGCTGATCTACCTGTACGACTACAATCTCACCTCGCTGGCCGCATCGACAGCGCTGACACACTCGGAGGACACGGCGGCGCGGTTTCGCAGTCTCGGCTGGCACACGGCGTATGTCGAGAATGGCAACGATACGACCGCGATCAAAAAGGCGATAGAGCAGGCGAAAGACGAATCAAAGCGGCCGTCGCTTATCATCGTTCGGACGGTGCTCGGGTATGGCTCGCCGGGGAAAGCGGGCAGTTTCGAGGCGCACGGCAGTCCGCTCGGCGAGGAGGAAGTACGGCGGACGAAGGAGAACCTGGGGTGGCCGGTCGAATCCGAGTTCTACGTGCCGGAGGAGGTGCTGCGGGAGTATCGGAAAGCGACCGAAACGGGAACAGAGCTCGAACGAGACTGGGAGGTGCGACTGGAAGCGTATCGGCAGCAGTATCCGCGGGAGGCCGAGGAACTGCTGGGCGTGATCAGCGGGCAGTTGCCGGAAGGGTGGGCGGATGAATTGCCGGAGTTCCCGCCGTCGGAAAAGGGGATGGCAACACGAGCAGCGTCGGAATCCGTGCTTAACGCAATCGCTCCGAAACTCCCGGCGTTGATCGGGGGAGCGGCCGACCTGGCCCCATCGACGAAGACGACGCTCAAGGGGTTCGGGGACTATTTACCCCCGGAGTATGCGGCCGATGACACGCAGGGGTCCTCAGGCGGCGGATGGAGTTTCGCCGGGCGCAACATTCACTTCGGCGTGCGCGAACATGCTATGGGCGGGATCGCCAACGGCATGGCGGCGCATGGCGGCGCAATTCCGTTTGTGGCGACCTTCCTGATCTTCTCTGACTACATGCGGCCGGCGATACGATTGGCGGCCATCACACGCGCTCCGGTGAAGTACGTCTTTACTCACGACAGCATCGCACTGGGCGAAGACGGCCCGACCCACCAGCCGGTGGAGCACCTCGTGAGCCTGCGGGCGATGCCCAACCTGATCGTGATTCGACCGGCCGATGCCAACGAAACCGTGGAAGCATGGCGGGTGGCGATCGAGACCCAGGATCGTCCGGTGGCGCTGATCCTCACGCGCCAGCATGTGCCGGTGTTCGACCGAAGCACGCTCGGATCGGCCGAAGGAGTGCGGCAGGGAGCCTATATCCTGCGCGAGGCACGCGGGGGCGCTCCCGATCTCTTGCTGATCGCGACCGGATCAGAGGTCGCGCTGGCGCTGCAGGCGGCGCGCAGCCTCGAACAGGAGGGCATTGCGGTTCGGGTGGTATCGATGCCAAGCTGGGAGTTGTTCGACGCGCAGCCGGACGAATACCGCCAAACGGTGTTGCCGCCCAAAATCACCGCGCGGCTGGCAGTGGAGGCCGGATCGCCCGTGGGATGGGAACGGTATGTTGGTTCCGCAGGTGACGTGATCGGGGTCACGGGGTTCGGGGCTTCAGCGCCGGGAGAAGTGCTGCTGCGGGAGTATGGCTTCACGGTGGAAAATGTGATCGCCCATGCAAAGGCAGTGCTGAAACCGTAATCTCACCCGTAGGTCAGGCTCCTTGGAGACTGACAGAAGAAAGCTGAGAACAACACGTAGGTCGGGTTCCGAGGAGCGAAGCTCCGAGAAACCCGACTGAAAGTAACCGACCATGGAACTGCGGTGAATTGCGAAACGAACCCAAGACGAGCTGCGGGGCTTGTATCCGTCAACCCGTCTCCCTTCCTGCCAGCCCGGCGGAGGCCGGGCCCCAGTCACGTCTGGGCCTACCGTATGCTGGGATTACCAAACGAACCCAATCTCCTGTGGCCCACCATTCATGGTGGGTCTCTCTGAGACAGAAAGACAAGGAAGAGATACGAACGCGACTGCGATACCGCGCAGACGAACCCAATTGATCCTGGGCGTAGGTCGGGTTCCGGAGCGAGCGCCGAAGGCGCGACGCAGAGAGACCCGACATAGGCAAGCCCCAAATCAATCACGACGGGGTTCTTGCCGCTACGCGGCTCGGGAACCGACCTGCGGCCGAGATTGCTTTGCTGCACCCGCAACGACCGCCAACGGCGCTGCGCGGACCTGATCAGTAGTGCGTCGCGTTGTTCAACAAACCTTTTCGTCTGAAACTTAATCTCTTCTTTTCACTCTACAGATGCATTGCGAAGGCGCAGGGCATTTCCAATCACAGAGACGGAACTGAGACTCATCGCCGCCGCGGCAATGATCGGGCTGAGCAAGAGACCCGTCCACGGATAGAGGACACCGGCCGCGATCGGCACCCCGAGACTGTTGTAAACAAACGCAAGGAAGAGGTTCTGCTTGATATTGCTCATGGTCGCCTGACTGAGGCGCCGGGCGCGTATGATACCGCCGAGATCGCCTTTGACCAGGGTCACGCCGGCGCTCTCCATCGCAACATCGGTGCCGGTGCCCATCGCGATGCCGATATCGGCGGCGGCGAGCGCGGGCGCGTCGTTGATGCCGTCGCCGGCCATAGCGACCGTGCGGCCGTTGTTCTTGAGTTTCGCAATCACGGAGGCCTTCTCGTCGGGGAGGACCTCGGCGACCACACGGTCGATACCGAGAGTGCGGGCGACGGCGTCGGCCGTCACGCGATTGTCCCCGGTGAGCATGACAACTTCGAGCCCCTGATCGTGCAGTTGCCGAATGGCGTCGGCGGCGGAATCCTTGATAGGATCGGCCACACCGATAAGACCGGCGAGGGTGTTCTCGATAGCGACGATGAGAACCGTCTGCCCCTCGCGGCGGAGCTGTTCGGCGCGTTTCGCAAGCGGGGCGGGATCAATGCCGAGGTCAGCGAAAAGCGGGGCGTTGCCGAGTGCGACCGCCCTGCCGTTGATCGTACCGCGTACACCTTTGCCGGTGATCGATTCGAATTGTCCGGCATTCCGCAGTGCGATCCCTTCGGCGTCGGCACCATTGACAATCGCCGCGGCGAGCGGATGCTCGCTGCCCCGTTCGAGCTCGGCGGCATACTCCAGCAGAGTGCGACGGTCGAACGGCGGGTTTGGCTCGACAGTTTTCAGCGCCGGTCTGCCAACCGTGAGGGTGCCGGTCTTGTCGACCACGAGCGTCGTGACATCCCGCAGCGTCTCGATCGCCGTGGCATCACGGAAGAGAACACCCAGCCCAGCGGCTTTGCCTGCCGCGACCATGATCGACATGGGCGTGGCCAAACCGAGCGCGCAGGGGCAGGCGATGATGAGCACCGCGACCGCGTTGACGATAGCGAAGACGTACGACGGTTCGGGCCCCCAGATCGCCCACACGATGTAGGTGACGAGAGCGATCACCATGACCGCCGGAACGAAGTAGCCCGAGACTTTGTCGGCCAGGCGCTGGATGGGGGCGCGGCTGCGCTGGGCCTCGGCCACCATCTGGACAATGCGGGCAAGCAGCGTCTCGCGGCCGACACGCTCGGCGCGCATGATGAGAGTGCCGGTGCCGTTTATAGTCGAGCCGACGACGGCCGCCCCGGGTTCCTTTTCAACCGGGATCGGTTCGCCGGTGAGCATCGATTCATCAACCGAGCTACGCCCCTCGATCACGGAGCCATCGACAGGGATCTTCTCGCCCGGGCGGACGCGGAGGCGGTCGCCGGGGTGAACGTGCTCAAGCGGAATATCGTGCTCGGAACCGTCGGGCTCTATCTTCCGGGCAGTCTTGGCGGCGAGGCCGAGGAGGGCGCGGATCGCGGCGCCGGTGCGGCTGCGGGCACGCAGCTCAAGCACCTGCCCGAGGAGAACGAGCGTGACAATAACCGCGGCGGCTTCGTAGTAAACACCAACCTGGCCCATCTCATCCTGGAACGACGGCGGAAAGATACCCGGCATGACAGTGGCGACAACGCTGTATACATATGCGACCCCGACGCCGAGGCTGATGAGTGTGAACATGTTGAGCGACCGGTGGACAACCGAGTACCACCCGCGCTGGAAAAAGGGCCATCCGCCCCACAGCACGACCGGAGTGGCCAGCGCAAGTTCGAGCCACACACGGTTGTGGACCATCCAGGTCGGGAAGAGGTTCTGGAAACCGGCCATGTGCGACATGGCGACAATGAGCAGCAAGGCGCTCAGGGCAGCGCTGACCCAGAAGCGGAGGGTCATATCGACCAGCTCGGGATTCTGTTCTTCCACCGCCGCGACAGTCCGCGGCTCGAGCGCCATGCCGCAAATGGGGCAGTTGCCCGGTTGATCGCGGACGATCTCCGGATGCATCGGGCAGGTCCACTCGGTTTTCGATTCGGGGGCGGTCGGCTCGAGCGGTTCGAGCGCCATCCCGCACTTGGGGCAACTGCCGGGGCCGACCTGGCGGATTTCCGGATGCATCGGGCAAGTGTAGATAACGCCCTCAGACGGTGGGGGGGGCGGCGCGGCCGTTGCGGCCGGAGTCGGATGAAGATACTTGTGCGGATCGGCCGTGAACTTCTTCACGCACCCGGCGCTGCAGAAGTAGTAGGTCTCGCCTTCGAATTCGGCCTTGTGCGGCGTATCTTCGGCGACGGTCATACCGCAGACAACGTCTTTATGCTGAGCCTTCGGCGAATCGGGCGCCATCTCCACGCGGGATTCATGGTGCCGGCGCGAACGCACCTGGTGAACAGGTGTGTGAGGCTGGTGACCGTTGCCGCCCGCACTCAGGTACTTTTCGGGATTGGCGACGAAACGCTCCTTGCAGCCGGCCATGCAGAAGAGGTAGGTACGGCCCTTGTATTCGTAACGGTGCGGGCTTGATTCGGTGACAGTCATCCCGCACACCGGATCGACACGGATTACTTCAGTGCTCATTACCGGTCTCCAACAGTATCAGGTGAGTCAATGGCGCCGTCCGCAAGGGTATCGATGATGGGACAGCCGGTCAGCTCGGTATGGCGGGCGCAGCGGTGGATCAGGTTCTGCATGGCGTGGCGAAGGCGGGCCAGCCGCACGATCTGCTCGTCAATCTGGGCGACTTTGTTTTTCGCAACGGCCCGGACCTCGGCGCGGTCGATCAACTCACCATCGGCAATAGCCAGTAGTTCGCGAATCTCCTGCAGGCCGAAACCGAACTTCTGGGCATTCTTGATGAATACGAGGCGTTTGAGATCCTCGTCGGAGAAAGTTCGGTAGCCGCCGCCGGTGCGCGGGGGGCTGGGAAGGAGTCTTTCCCGCTCGTAGTAGCGGACCGTCTCCTTGTTCACGCCGGCCCGCCGGGCGAGTACACCTGAAGTCATAGCGTATCCTCGGATTTGTCGTCGTCCATACACCGTGTAACAGCCTGTACCATGGTACAGGGTTCCGGGGAAGAGGAGTTTTCGTGGCGGTGGGTCAATTTGCCGGACACTCGGCAGACAATTTCCCCCATACCGGGCGGCTTTGTGCCGCCCTCGGGATACCGATCATCGCGTGGTGCGGGCGGGGGCAGGCCCGCGCATACGGAAGACAGAGTTCAGGATTGAGTCGCCGAAGGTGGCCTAGTTCTTGCCGCCGGTCAGTGATCCGCCAAGGTCTTTGAGTTTTCCCGCAGCCTCCGTGCCGATCTGCTCGACCGCCTCGTCTTTCAGATCCTCCGCCTGCTGTTTCAAGCCCTCAAGGTTGACGGCAAAACCGGCGGGCAGATTGCCGCGGGAGGCGAGCGCTTTGGTGATGAGAGATCTAACAACTGTGGCGGTGAGCTCGCTGATCTTCGCCCCGTTATCTCCGCCGACATCGCGCAGGGCGAAATTGTCGAGCTGGAACGAACGGTCGACGCGTTTGCCCATGAGGCTGAGCGAGCCGGTGACGTTAATATCGCGCAGGGCGATCAGGCCGATGTGGAAGGTCTGGGACTCCTCCGACGACGAGAGGTTCATCCGTTTAATATGATCGAGAATGACCTTGAAGTTGCCGGCACGGTCGATCTGCTCGAGATTGAGCGTGATGCCGTCGATGACGAACGAATCAACCTTGACTTCGTTATCGAGCACCGAGCCGACGTCGACTGTCATTATGCCTCGCCGTAGAGAGAGGAAGCCGTCGGCGGTGAACCCCTCGGGGTTATGTACCGTGAGATCACTCAGCTCGAGGCTGCCGCCGCCAAGTTCAAGAGAGGCCGATCCGAGGTTGGTTTCAACACCGAGCGCGTACGTCGAGCCGGCTTCGACCGCGCGAGCCACCAGCACGTTGCGAGCGACATACACGACCGCGACAGCGACGACGACAAGAAAGATCAGGCTCAGGACGATTTTCTTAACCATACAAACCGCTCCGGAAAAGATTGATGAGCCGCTGGCAATGCTATGTGTACTACGCCGGCAATATACGCATGGCGTGGCCGCAATTCAACGGTGCATCTTGCGCGGCAGGGCTCACACTTCTCCCTCCGTGCGCTTGCCGAATGTTATGTAAAGGGCGGGCAGGACAATAAGCGTCAGGGCGGTGGAAGTGAGGATACCGCCGACGACCACGGTGGCCAGCGGGCGCTGAACCTCGGCCCCGACACCCGTCGAGAGGGCCATCGGGACAAAGCCCAGGGCGGCGACCAGCGCGGTCATGAAGACCGGACGCAGGCGGGTGAGCGCCCCCTGGCGAACGGCGGCCACGATATCGTGACCCTCGCAACGCAGCAGTTTGATCGTCGATACCAGCACCAGACCGTTGAGGACCGCGATACCGGAGAGAGCGATGAAACCGACTCCGGCCGAAATCGAGAAAGGCATCCCGCGCAGGGCAAGCGTGACAATCCCGCCCAGCGCGGCCAATGGGACGCCGGAGAAGATCAACACGGCGTCCCGGGCCGAGTGGTACGTCCAGTAGAGCAGACCGAAAATCAACAGCAACGCAATCGGCACCACAATCGCCAGACGCGTCCGGGCCCGTTCGAGATTTTCAAACTGGCCGCCGAGGCGGATGAAGTAACCCTCCGGGAGCGGAACTTCCTTGTCCAAACGCTCGCGCAACTCGGCCACGAACGAACCGAGGTCGCGATCGCGGACATTGGACTGGATCACTATCCGGCGCGTGCTCCACTCGCGGGTGATCGTCCCGGGCCCCTCATCGAGAACCGCAGTGGTGACGCGATCGAGGCCGACCAGGCTCCCGTTGGCCGAACGGACCAGGATGTTGCCGATATCCTCAGGACCGCCGAGGCGGGTGGTGTCGATGCGCACGAGGAGATCGAACCGGCGGGTCCCCTCGAAAACGTCGCCAACCTCGATACCGCCGATGCTCTCAATGGCAGTAAGGACTTCGCGCGCAGTCAGGCCGAATCGGGCGAGGCGGTCGCGGTCGACCGAGAGGCGAAGCTGCGGCTGACCGGTCAGTTGCTCTATGGAAACATCGGCGGCGCCCGGAATAGTCTCGACCATCGCGGCGATCTCCTCGGCCCTCGCTTCGAGGACAGCGAGATCCGCACCGAACAGCTTGATGCCGACATCGCCGCGAATGCCGGCGATCATCTCGTTGACACGCATCTCGATCGGTTGAGTGAACACGCGATTCTGGCCGGGCAGCTCGGCCAGTGTGGAATCGATCAGAGCGACGAGTTCGGCCTGATTGTCAGTCCGGGTCCACTGCTCTTTCGGGTAAAGGGACATGAACATGTCGGACAATTCGAGACCCATCGGATCAGTGGAGAGCTCGGCCGTGCCGACTCGGGTCCACACGTGCTCGATTTCGTCGGGAAAAGCTGCCAGCAGGTTCTGCTCGATACGGGTGTTGTACTCGACCGATTCATCAAGCGAGATACCGGCAAGCCGGACCAGGTTGATAACTATCGTGCCCTCGGAGAGGCGCGGGACAAATTCGGAGCCGAGGCGGGTGAAGAGAAGTCCCCCGGCGATCACGAGCACGAGAGCGCCGATAATGATCGCGCGGCTGTGGCGCAACGCTCGGTCGAGGAGCGGTTCGTAGAGGCGGCGCAACCAGTGGACAAAGCGGGGCTCACGGTCGCTGACCTTCTTCGTGAGGAAGGTGCCGATCAGGGCCGGAAGAACCGTGAAACTGAGCAGCAGCGACCCGGTTAGCAGAAAGACCACGGTGAGGGCCATCGGGCGGAACAGCTTGCCTTCAACCCCCTGCAGCGTGAGGATAGGAAGATAGACTATGATGATAATCAGTTCGCCGAAGAGAGTCGGTTTGCGCACCTCAAGGATCGCGTCGCGAATAACCTCCATGCGATTGGCTGCGGGTTGGGCATCGGAGAGGCGACGGACAGAATTCTCCACCTGGATGACGGCGTTGTCGACCGCGAGGCCAAAATCGATCGCGCCGAGACTCATAAGACTCCCGGTAATCCCGGCACGGGACATGAGATCGAAAGCGAAGAGCATCGAGAGCGGTATGGCCGACGCCACAATGAGACCGGCCCGCAGATTGCCGAGAAAAAAGAAGAGGACCGCGACAACGAGGATCGCTCCGTAGAAGAGGTTGTGCTCGACGGTGGAGAGTACTTCCTTGACCAGCTTCGTCCGTTCGTACACGGGGAACGCGCTCGCCCCCTCGGGCAGGGTCGGCGCGGCTTCTTCGAGACGCTCGGCCATGCGCTCAGTGATGGCGGCGGGATTCTCCCCGGTGATCATGAAACCGAGGCCCAGGACCGCCTCCCCCTTCCCGTTGTAGGTGGCCGCGCCGAGACGAAGTTCATGGCCGATGATGACATCTCCGATGTCGGCGACCGTGATCGGCGTGCCTTCCGGGGCAGCAATGACAATGCTCTTTATCTGATCGATCGATTCGACCTGGCCGATGCCGCGGATGATCGTCATCTCACCGCCCCGGACAATCTGGCCGCCGGGAACATTGCCGAGATCGTCGCGCACCGACGCGACGACTTCATTCAGCGAGAGATTGTAGCGGGCGAGGCGATCGGGATCGAACAGGAGAAAGTACTGCTTCTCGAAACCACCCCAGCTGTTGACCTCGGCGACACCCGGGACCGCCTGCAGTTGCGGCTTGACTATCCAGTCCTGCACCGTGCGCGGGTCAGTAAGGTCCTCGGATTCGCTGACAACGATGTAGTGGAAAATCTCGCCGAGGCCGGTCGAAACCGGGCCGAGCTGCGGAGCGCCGACACCGTCGGGCAGTTCCGCCGCAAGAAGGCGTTCTGAAACCTGCTGGCGGGCGAGGTACAGATCGGCATCGTCGTCAAAAATCGTGGTGATCTGGCAGAGGCCGTACTTGGTGACCGAACGGACCTCCTCCAGGCCGGACAGGCCGGTAAGAACCTGTTCGAGCGGATAGGTGACGAGGCGTTCCAAATCCTCGGGCGCCCAGCCGGGCGCGGAGACATTGACCTGCACGAGCACCGGCGTCGTGTCCGGGAAGGCGTCAAAGGGGAGGTTCCACAGCGCGATGCCGCCAAGGATGCACATGACGCCGGCGAGCGCCAGCACCACGAGGCGATAGCGCAGGATGGATTCGACAATATGTTTCAGCATGGCGTCACCCGGCCGATTCGAGGCCGCAGCAGCCGGCGCCAATACTGGTCTTCTTCAGTTCCGTCTTGAGCAGGAACGCGCCGTTGACGACGACATCCTCCCCGGGATGGAGGCCGCCGGTGACCTGGTAGTAGCCGCCGTCGCCGTCGATGAGTTCGACCTTACGCGGGCGGAAGCGGTCCGGGGCTTCGCGGACGAAGACGACATTGCAGCAGCCCTCCCACTGAACAGCGTCGCGCGGGACAAGGACCACCTCGTGCTCATCCTGACTCATTATGTGCGCGCGGCCGAATTCCCCGGCCTGCAGATGGTGGGCTGGGTCAATCACGCGGGCGCGAACCGTGCCGGTGCGGGTGTGCGGATCAAGGACGCGGGACACCCAGATAATCTTGCCGCCGATCCGATCGAGGCCTCGGCCATCGGAAGCGAACGTGAGGGTCTGCCCGACCTCCACTTGCCGGAGCTGCTGCTCGGTGAGACTGGCTTCAATCCACATTGCCGACGGATCGGCAAGCATGGCGAAAGCGCGCCCCGCGTCGAGCAGTTCGCCGACTTGGGCTATGCGTTCGACCAAAAGGCCGCTCGCGGGAGCGCGAAGGCCGAATTGATTGGTGACTTTGCGGTGTTCGATGATATCGTCGAGATCGGCTTCGTTAAGCCCGGCCGATTTGAGCAGACCACGGAGGCTGATGTACTCGGCGCGGGTCTGCTCGGCCAGCGCGTTCTGGCGCTCGAAGTCGGCGTCGCTGATCAGCTTGCGATCCTTCAGGGACTGAAAGCGGGCAATCTCCTTCTCCTGGACATCGTACGCGGCATACGCCGAAAGGAGGCGCGCCTCGAGGGCGGCGATCTCCGGGGATTGCACGATCGCGAGGATATCTCCTTCTTTGACCGATTCACCGGGGGCCACGAGCCACCGGGAAACCAGGGCGGGGACCGTCGAGGTAATGACCGACGCTTTAGTCTCGTCGAACTTCACTTCCGCTGGAGCTTCGATCGCCCCCTCACGCAGTGCGGCCCGCGTCTGCTGGACCGAGAGGCCGGTGCGCTCCGCGGTCTGAGCCGAGGCGAACTGGATCAGGGCGTCGTTGGTGGCGCAGACAGCGGCATTCGGCCGGAAGTAAAGAGAAACATGAATTTCATCGGCAGCTAACTCAGTGGTACGGACACTCAGCGCAGCCTCCTGCGGGAATGAGATACCCGGGTTGCAGAGGCGGCAGTGGGACTCGGGAAGGTTGTGGCCGGCGCACCAGTCATTCGCGGCCTTGAATTTCTCGACGAGCGCTGGATCGCACAGGGTGCATTCGGACTCGGGGACACGGTGTTCGGCACACCAGTCGACGGCGGCGACATAACCGGCCGGAGGTGCAGCGGATTGGCCGTGCTCGCCGGGGGCGTGATTGTGCCCCTCATGACCGGTTTCGGCCGATGACGTGTGAGTATCGGTCGTCTGATCGTTGCCGCATCCAAAAGCGGCGTAGCCAAGGAGGGCGATCAGGGCGACAAACAAGATGTGCTTGCGGTGTGAGAGGCGCATAGTCGGAAATCTCCACTAAGGTTCATAGTACCCATCGCGAAGGGATCGGGCGGCAGCCGAGGTCAAACCGAACAGATAACTGCCCCGTGGTCTTCGCGGTCACTGGCCAGGGAAGAGCGCGGCCGGGAGGCCGGTCCGAATCTCTCAGTGGAGTATTTGAGGAGGATGATCGATAGCGTCGAACCACTCCTGCTCGGCATCCTGTGCGATGGGCTGGGGTGCCGAGGAGGGCGAGGTCGGTTCATAGGACCACTCAGCCGACAAAGCCGGGAGTGTATTGATCGTGAAATGGGCGTGCAGGCAGGCACAGGAGTTCTCGTCGGACTCGTTGCAGTGATCGTCGTGGCATTCCTCGCAGGACATGGCGATCAGGTCAGTGGCTGCAAAGCCGACCGAGGCACAGGCCAGCAACAGGAGGATGCCGGTGCGGAGAATCGTGGCGAGGGTCCTTGTCAGCTTCTTGCCGGTCATATTGCCTTAAACAGGTGTTCAACTGCCGTGGTTGCCTTCAGCGACAATAATATATACCAAAATTATCGAGATTCGGCAAGGGAAAGTGCAGCGGAAAGTGGTACGGCTGCGGGCATTATCGCCCGCAGCGTATAACAAGAACTGCCTTAGGCTTACGCAGCCGGGGGCGGAGTCGCGGCGGACAGGTTCTGCCCGGCGAGCGCCTGACGCTTCTCGGCCCGTTTACGCTGCTCGGAATCGAGGATCGCCTTGCGCACCCGGATCGCCTTGGGCGTGACCTCAACCAGTTCATCGGGGCCGATCCACTCAATCGCCTGCTCGAGGGTCATCTTGCGCGGGACATCCAGCGTCACGCCGATATCTTTGGTCGACGAGCGGTGATTGGTCAGGTTCTTCCGGCGGGTCGGGTTGCACGGAAGGTCATCGGGACGCGAGTTCTCACCGACAATCTGGCCGGAGTAAACGCGCTCGGTCGGTTCTACAAAAATAACAGCGCGCTCCTGCAAGCCTTCGATGGCGTAGGCGGTGGCCGGGCCGGTATCCATGCTGATGACTGAACCACGGTTGCGCGAGGCGATTTCGCCCCGCCACGGACCGTAGCCGACAAAGCGGGAGGCCATAATGCCCATTCCGCGCGTGTCGGTCAGGAATTCGTTGCGGTAGCCGATCAGGCCGCGCGTTGGGATTTCAAATTCGATGCGAATTGTATTCGTGCCGGCATTCTCGATCGTGCGCAGCTCCCCTTTGCGGCGGGCCATCTTCTCGATAATGATCCCCTGGTACTCCTCGGGGACATCGATGATGAGCTGCTCGGACGGTTCAAGAAGATTGCCGTCGGCATCGGTATGGGTAATAACCTCCGGGCGGGAAACGCAGAATTCGAGTCCCTCACGACGCATTTCCTCGATGAGAATCGCGAGGTGGAGTTCGCCGCGGCCGCTGACTTTGACGCCGTCGGAGCGGCCGATATCCTCCATGCGCAGGGCGACATTCACTCGCAGCTCGCGCCCGAGGCGATCCTTGAGCTGGCGGAGCATGATCGCGGTGCCATCCTCGCCCGAAAACGGTCCGGTGTTGACAAGGAAGAACATCGAGACCGTGGGTTCTTCGATCTCCAGCGGCGGCAGAACATCAATCGGTTCTTCCAGCGCTGAGAAGGTGTCACCGATGCTGATTTCGCTCGGCCCGGCGATCCAGATAATGTCCCCGGCCGTGATGCGGTCGGTTTCGACGCGGTTCAGGCCCCGGGTGACCCAGAGGTGGACGCCTTTCTCGCGGGAGGAAGTGACCGGCTCGTAGCCAAGATCCTGGTTCGCGGAGTCCTTCCAGCGGGTGACAAAGCGGGAGAAGACATCCCCCTTGTCGAGCGCGCCGCGCAGGACGCGACCGCAGCCGATTTGGCCGATATAGTCGCTCCAGGCGAGCGTGCTGATTTGCATGAGGAAGGGGCCGTCCTGATCGACTCTGGGCGGCGGGACCTCGCTAACGATGGTCTGGAAGAGTGAGTCCATGCTGCCGGGCTCGTCCTTTTCGAGGTTGCGAACCATCCAGCCGTCGAGTCCGGAGCCGTAGAGGACCGGGAAATGCGCCTGGGCATCGGTGGCGCCGAGATCTATGAAGAGATCGAATGTCTTGTTCAGGGCGTAGTCGGGGCGGGCATTGGGGCGATCGACCTTGTTGATGATCACGATCGGCCGAAGGCCGAGCCGCAACGCGCGCTTGAGGACATAGCGGGTCTGCGGCATGGGGCCTTCGTTGGCATCGACCAGCAGCAGAACAGAATCAACCATCGAGAGGACGCGCTCGACCTCGCCCGAAAAATCGGCGTGGCCGGGCGTATCGATAATATTGATCAGGTAGTCGTTCCAGGTGACCGTGCAGTGCTTGGCCCGGATTGTAATGCCCCGTTCGCGTTCGAGGTCGTTGTTGTCCATGAGCCGTTCCGCAACCTGCTGGTTGTCGCGGAAGGTCCGGGTGGCCCGAAAGACGGAGTCGATCAGGGTGGTCTTGCCGTGGTCGATGTGAGCCACGATGGCCAGATTGCGAATGCGGTCAACTGGTATCATAGAGCGAAAGAACCTCATGTCGAGCGGGTTGGTTCCCACTCATTAATCGTCACGCGTGCGCCGTCCTCTTAGGGATTGGGCGGGATTCGTACAAAAGAGAACCCGGTCCGGCATTCTGCCGCACCGGGTCAAACTTGCCATAGACTGACATTATACATCCAAACCGAAAAAATCCAAGGATTATCTTTGTGGAGCCTGGGGATCCGGGATTACCCCGGGCTGATCGACCTCACAGATAAAGTAGCGGATTTTGCCCGATGGTTCACGAGGAAGGCGGTCGACTGCTTCAATCGTGATTTCAAGGCCAGGAGAAACGAGCTGATGGATGACCGACCGGATGTGAGCTTCGATTTCGGGGGTCACGGGCGGGTCGTTGGTGACTTTCAAGTGGAAATGAGACAACGACTTCTGCGTATACTGGATCTGCCCCAATGGCGGGCCGTACTCGGCAATGGTGGCCGAGAGGGCCAGGGCCGAGTGACGGGTGCCATCGGGGGCGACATACCGATCAAGCATCCGCCCCACGCCGGGGCTCATGAGCGACAATGTCCGCCCGCACGCGCAGGCGGAAGGGAGACGGCAGCCGAAATCCTCGATCGCGTAGCGGATCATGGGGGAACCGTAGTTGGTCAGGTCGGTGACAAACAGCTCCCCCTCTGCGCCATCGGGGGCGGGCTTGCCATCGGCGATGAATTCGACGTACGACGTCTCCTGCGCAATATGCAGGCCGGTGCGGTGCGGGCACTCACTTGCGGTATTGCCGACCTCGCGGGAGCCGTACATGTTAAACGTGGGCGCACCGAAGACCTCGAGGAACTTCTCCCGGTGGTAGGATTGAAGGATTTCGCCGGTAGCCATGATGGCGCTGATCGGCGGCGGCTGGAGCCGGTTGGCCTGGAGGAATTCGGCGAAACGAAAGAGGGCATTGGGGAAAACCTTGAGGTAGCGCGGCCGGAACGAACTGAGCTGACGGTAGTATAGATGCAGGAGTTCTTCCGAGGGAGCGCCCGCAAAAAACATGAGTTCGCGCAGCAGGAAGCGGTTCTTGAGACGGGCGCGGAGACGTTCTTTGGGGCCGATATCGATATGGGCGGGCCAGACGAAACAGATCTTGTCACCCGGTTTGCGGCCCATGAAGCCCTCGAAACGCCACGCCGCGGCGAGCTTGATATTGTAGCTCTCCTGATCGCGGTAGAAAAACATGCGCCGTCGCGTCGTGCCGCCGGTGCCGAATTCCTGCAGCTCGGATTTGCGATAGCGGTTGGAGAAGAGTTCGTCGGTGTGGGCTCGTATCATGTCGCGGGTGAGCACCGGAATTAGGCGGAGGTCATCGAAGGACTTGAACGATGCGGGCGTGAGGCCTCGCTCATCGAACAATCGGCGGTAGTAGGGCACGGTTTCGTAAGCGTGCGTCAGAAGCGCAGTGAGGCGCTGCCACTGGTGGTCGAGCAGTTGTTGCGGCGACCAGTACTGGCTGGCCTCGAGATCGTGCCAGTGGGCGAGGGCCGAATGGCGCCCTTCGCGCTTAAGCAGCCAGGGGAGGATGGCGGTTCGGAGCAAATATGATGTCGCGCTCATGGTTCTCTTCGGGTATTCTCGTACAGCCCCAGAAGGCAGATCGGCTATTGTGAAAAGAAGATAGGGTTTTCTGGGTGGGGAGCGCAAGAGGGGTAATCGGAGCCTGAAGCTGTGGCAGGGGACGTAAAATTGGCAGACTGCGCTCCGGGTACAGGGGCATGTCACGCCGGACATCAGGCGGTTTGCGGAGCAACCGGCCCTCCAAAAATCGCGCCGGGCATCGAGGGGGGGCGAACCGAGATCGGCCGCGGCAGTATCACGGCTGAGCCGGATCGAGGTGGACCGAACCCTTGCGCAGGTTGATGCCGTGGTCGAGGTACGCCTTCATGCAGCAGGCCATGTGCATCCACCCGCCGCAGTTGCGGTAGGACGAGTTGACGCCGTTCTCATCATCGCGCCAGCCGCTCTCGGAGATGCCCACCACCGTTGAACCGTCGTCGACAGGCTTGAACGTCATCTCCACCTGCGTGAGGTAACTGGAATCGGCGCCGTTCCATTCGAGGACAATTCGTTCATTCGGGACAATCGTTCGAACCTCGACGGGAAACTCGCCCGGGTGCTCGACAAAGCTCCACATCACGGTTGTACCTTCGACCAGAGGCGCGCTGGCGCTGCCGACAAAGTACCCGGTGAGCTTTTTCGGGTTGACCACGGCGTCGAAAACCTCGGCGACCGGTTTCTGAATCTTGATGTGGACGGTAAATGGGTTTTTCATACGATTTTCCTTTCATTTTCCGATTCTTTATGTTATATTTATATAACATGAACCGACAGGAAAAGCAAGAATTAGTTTTTAAGGCGCTGGCGAACGAAACGCGGCGAGGGATTCTGGATATGCTCAAGTCCCGGCCCGTGACGACCGGGGAGTTGTGCGAGCGCTTCAAAGGCCATGACCGGTGCACCGTCATGCAGCACCTGAGGGTGCTGGAGAACGCCGATTTGGTGATTGTCAGGCGGGAGGGGCGGATGCGGTGGAACTACCTGAATGTGGCCCCGATCAAGGAGATTTACGACCGGTGGATCAGCCGCTATGCGACGAATGCCGTGGCGCTGCTTTCCAAATTGAAAGCAGATATGGAGGCATAATCACTGTTTGATGTGAAACGGCGGAGGCAACTGCTGAATTGCCTCCGCCGTTGTTCTTCACTATCAGGATCAAGAGCTACTGCACCGATTCGATCTCGACGCGGCGATTGGCGGCGCGTCCGGCCTCGGTGTTGTTGTCACCCACAAAGTACTTCGGATCCTCACCGTAACCCCGGGCGGTCATCTGGTTCTGCGGTACGCCCTTGCTCAGGAGGTACTGCATGACGCCGTTGGCGCGGTTCTCCGAAAGGGTCTGGTTGGCCGCTTCGGCGCCACGGCTGTCGGTGAAGCCGCGGATCTCAACCCGGGTCTCCGGATAGGCGAAGATCCGCTCGGCAATGCTGTCGAGGCGCGCCTTGGAGGCATTATCCGGCTCGTACGAGTTGGTCGCGTACTTGATATTGAGCGAGATCTTCTCGGTGATCTTCTTGACCAGCGGGCAGCCGGTGCTGTCGACCTGAATGCCTCCGGGAGTACCGGGGCACCTGTCATCGTTGTCCAGCACGCCGTCGCCGTCGGAATCCTTCGGACAGCCGGCTTCGTCAACCGGCGTTCCCTGCGGCGTATCGGGGCACTTGTCGAACTGGTCCGGAACGCCGTCACGGTCGGCGTCAGGAGCGCAGCCCTTGGCGTCGACATTCGTGCCGGCGGGCGTATTCGGGCAGTCGTCCTGGTAGTCGGCAACACCGTCGCCGTCGCTGTCAAGCGGGCACCCCGCGGCATCGACCTTCACACCGGCCGGCGTGTCGGGGCATTTGTCGAGGTAGTCCGCGACGCCGTCCTTGTCGGTGTCGATCGGGCAGCCGGCGTCGTCGACCTTGACATCCTGCGGTGTGTCAGGGCACTGATCTTTGGAATCCGCCACCCCGTCACCGTCGGTATCCGGTTCGCCGCCGAAGAAGTAAAGAAGGCCGATCGACGGCTCAACGTACCCATGGAAGGGCCGGTCGGAGTAGTCTTCCCAGGTAGCCGGGCCATAGAAGCCTTCCGGGAAATCTTCCGAGAGATTGATGAAGTCGGTCGTCAGTTTGACCTGGGCATCGATCGAAAACTTCTCGTTGATCGGGAAGACCAGGCCGGTGCCGATCTTAAAACTCAGGTCGGTGGAGTTGTAGGAGTCGTCGGTCACCTGGCTTTCGACAGTCCAGCGCTCGAGCCCGAGCCCGCCAAGCAGGTAGGGCTGCAGACGCCACTCCGGAACATAGTACCACTGCGCCTCGAGACCAAACGCCAGTCCGGTCAATTTGGCCAGCGCGTGATCGGAGTCATTGAGATCCTTGCCGGAGTTGTCGAGGCTGGTGGTGTCATCGTACGTAGTCAGGTAATTGAAGGTCGCCCCCAACGCAAGCCGGTTGGAATGCCAGTGGCGGACGTCAAGGCCGATGTTCCAGCCCATCATGAAGGGCTGATGGTTGCCGTTGATGTAGGTGAAATCGCTCCCGTTGAAAACGGGCATGAAGAACGGGAAGCGGACGCCAACCGAAGTCCTTCCTTCGAGTTCGGCGGCGGCGGCCGATGAAACCAGGACGAGGATCATCAGCACGACGAGCAATCCTTTGGTGTGCATGGCGGTTCCTTTGTTTTTCATCCTTCTGTCGGGCCAAGATGTCTGGCAAGATGAATACATGTTGCTTTGTGTCTGCCCACAGATTGGTGAAATTCAAGAGCGCGGTCAAGGATTTTATGATGCCTTGCCACACACGACTCGAAAGATGAACTGGAGGGGGGAAAGCATCCCGGAGAATCCACGTTTTCGGGGCAGGGAACCGCCCCCCGTCCGCAGTCGGAACAATGTCATCGATCGCGCCGATCCGAGGGATCTCAAGCAGGTTTTGTTGTGTCGGACGACGGGCGACCCGCCGGCTGTGGAAGAGTGCCACTCGCTGCGGGCTCCTCGCGCTTGACCGTCGGCACAAAGGGGACCGGCCGGAGGACCGGCGGAAGATCAAGGAACTCCCGGGCGCGGTTCAGGGCGTCGTCGATATTGCCGAAGACGTTGTCGCCGCCAATCTCCTCCCAAAGGTCGCTGCGCTGCATGGCGAAAAGGGGCTGGGCATGAACACCGGAAAGGATCAGCTTCGTGCCGTTGCGCTTGCATTGACGGCTGAACTCATGGAGCACGTGCAGGCCCGTCGCGTCGATCGCCGGGACAGCTCTGAGGCGCAGGATGATTATCGGGACCGTCTTGCGGATCTGGCGCATGACCTCCTGGAACTGGTCGGCCGCGCCGAAAAAGAACGGCCCCTGGATCTCGAAAACCTCAACTCCGGAGGGGACATCGCGCACATTGATGGCATTGGGATCAGTCGGTTCGTCCTCGTCGCCCCGCAGCTCGCGCGTAATGATACCGACATTGGTGACCTCGCTCATACGGCGGATAAAGAGCAAGGCGGCCAGCACGATACCCACCTCGACGGCGACCGTGAGATCGACGAGCACGGTCAGCATGAAGGTGGAGAGAAGAACCATGACATCGCTGTGCGGCGCGCGCAGAAGGCTGCGGAAGTGGCCGATTTCGCTCATGTTGTAGGCGACGAGCACGAGCAATCCGGCGAGGGAGGCGAGGGGGATGGCCGAGGCCAGGGGCGCGGCCAGAATGAGGATCAGGGCGAGCGTGAGCGCATGGATGATCCCCGCAACAGGCGTGCGGGCGCCGCTCTTGACATTGGTGGCGGTGCGGGCAATCGCGCCGGTGGCCGGAATGCCGCCAAAAATCGCCGCCCCAATATTGGCTGCTCCCTGGGCGATCAGCTCCATGTTCGGCTTATGTTTGCCGCCGGTCATACCGTCGGCGACCGTGGCGGAAAGAAGCGACTCGATGGCGGCGAGCATGCCGACTGTGAACGCGGGCGAGACCATGGCGCGGAACTTCTCGAAATCGAACGACGGCAGCGAGGGAGTCGGGAGACTGCGGGGAAGCTCACCGAAACGGCTGCCGATAGTCTCAACGTCGAGGTTGAACACGGATACCGCGGCCGACGCGGCAATCAGGCCGATCAGCATGGACGGAGAACGCGGGGCAAATCGGCGCAGGACCACGTTGATGACGATAGTGCCGATCCCCACAGCCGCGGCGGCAAAATTGACCGTACTCAGGGAAACGGCGTAGGCAATCCACTTCTCGACGAAATCAACCGGCACGTCTTCCAGGCGCAGCCCGAGGAGATCCTTGATCTGCGTGGAGAAGATCACGACAGCAATACCCGACGTAAAGCCGGTGATCACGGGGAAAGGGATGAACTTGATCAGGCCGCCCATGCGGGAAAGACCGAGCGCGATCAAAAGGCCGCCGGCGAGGAACATGCAGAGGACGAGCCCGTCGTAGCCGTGGGTGGCGGCGATGCCGGCGACTATGACGACGAACGCGCCGGTGGGGCCGCCGATCTGCACCTTGCTGCCGCCGAGAGCCGAAATCAGCAGGCCGGCAACGATCGCGGTGAAGATGCCGCGCTCGGGAGGAACACCGCTGGCAATGGCGAACGCCAGCGCCAGCGGAAGAGCGACAAAGCCGACAGTAACGCCCGCGAGCAGGTCGCGGGAAAACGTCGACCGGTTGTAGGTCTTCAGTGAGGACAGCAGTTCTGGTCGGAACATGTAATTCGATCAATCTGTGGTTTTGGATTAGAGCGTCGCGTCGCTTCCGGCACGGCAGCCTCAGTCGTAACGGAAATCGGCGTCAACGGTTCCCGCCGGTCAAACCGACAGCCAAAACGCCGATTATTCCACCCCACATTAGTCAAATTCTTATCGGACACGTGGGGAGGACAGATTAGCGGTTTCTATCCCGCGTTTGCAAGGAATTTTGACGCAGCGGGTCGTTATTTTGGGCAGCAGTCGTTCGCAACGGTCTTGACGGGAGTGCGCGATCGGTCTTAGAAAACCGCCTTGATAGCCACAAGCTTCTCAACGGCAGCAACATCCTTCCCCGTGCGGACCTCGATGCGCACGCCCCGCCCTTCGGCATACTTCGGCGCGGCATCAATGACCTTCAGGATTGCATCCGGGAGTTTCCCTTCATGGGCGGCCCGGACGGCCTTCTCCCCGAGAGCAAACGAAGCGAGAAAGAAGCCCCGGCAGGGGGTCATGTACAGGATAACCCGGTCCTTCTTCTTGAGGCGCAAACCCCAGCCCGTCGACTTGCTGGCGAAGCCCCACTCCTCCGCGACAGGGGCATGGGCAGTCGACACAGCCTCTTTGAGCTTGTTCCATAATGGGCATGTCTTGCCGAGGACGGCGCGGAGAGCCTGCTCGTCCGGCGGATTCGCTTTGTCTTCAAAGGCGCTCAATGCCATGTTGGTCTCCCCGGTCTGCGGTCACACTTTCGATGATGGTCCATCGGCCAGTTTCTGCCGCGCGATGCTCACCCATCTCGGAGCGGAATCGATCGTCTGCCGCAGGATCAGGTTGAGCTGGGCGGCGTGGTGTTGCACATGCCGCATGTTGTACAGCAGGCATTCGCCGCGACTGAGCGACGGGCGCGACAGGGCAACCGCGCGAGCGTCGGCGTCGGTCATCGCAGCGATGTTGGCGCGGCACTTGTCGCGGTCGTAGCGAAGATACGTCAGCAGTTCATCCTTCGTGTACACGCGCGGGGGCATGACACCGGCCGGATCGAGTTCCTCAAGACCAAACGGCGCCGGAGGCCTGAACTCCCCTTCGGGGGCATCGGTCAGGTAGAAATCGAGAAAGAAGAGGGTGTGAGAAACAAGGTACCAGTATTCGGGATTGCGGGAGCGATCCCCCCAGAGGTGATCGGGACAGGCCGTGATGGCGTTTTCAAGCATGTCGATCGCGGCGCCGTACTGCTGCCAGACAGCAGTCTTCCAGAATGCGTCCATAATACCTCCGACCGATGAACCACAGACAAACTACTTCTTTGCCCCCAAGATACCGGGAGCAGCCGCCGGAGACAAGTGATCCGATGTCACATTGTTCTGGTGAATTCCGTCACCACCCTCCTCCCGGCCGACGCCGAAGCTGCGGCTTTACAGAGGCCGCTCGAGATAGTATACTGGAGTCATTGATAGATATTCCGGAGGCAAAGATGCTCGATGATCGGTTGCGGCGGAGGGGAATGGTTCTGTTTATAATCGGTGTGTGTACGATGCTCATATCGTCCTGTTCGAAATCCGGCGGGGGGTTGGACGGGCAGGATGAAGATCTTGACCTCGTCTCCCCATCCGTCATTTCCAGCCTGACTGTCACCGCAGTTGCTCCAACGGCAGTCGTTCTGCAGTGGATTGCCCCCGGCGATGACCGCGACAGCGGGTTGGCGGCTGCGTACGATCTTCGCTACTCGCGACAGGAGATCGACTCGACAACATGGCCATCAGCCGATTCGGTCCGGGGAATGCCCACTCCAGAAGAGCCGGGTATGCTGCAGTCGATCGAAGTCACGGGGCTGCAGGAGGACTCGACCTACTACTTCGCCATTCGGGCGGTCGACGAAGCCGGGAATTGGTCGCGTCTTTCCAATATTGCGACCGCCATGTGTTTCGACAACTTCGCAGTAACCATCCCCGACACGGCCTTCGAGCGAAACATCCGATTCCGGGTGGGAAAACCCACCGGCGACATCCTCCGATCCGATCTGTTTGCTCTGAACCGACTCCACGCCGACAATCAGCACATCCATGACTTGTCAGGAATTGAATACTGTATCAACCTTGAAGCCCTGCTCCTCTGGAACAATCATGTCACCGACCTGACGCTGCTGGCGGGGCTCACCAGGCTCCGCGTTCTCAAGGTCGGTTACAACGGAATAACCGATATCAGCCCGCTCTCGTCGCTGGTCAGCCTTGACACCCTGCACCTGAACGCGAACTCCATCGGTGACCTCACCGCTCTTGTCCCCCTGAACGGCCTGACCGAACTGGAGTTGACAGCGAACGCCCTTTGGAACCTGGCCCCGCTCGCCGATAAGACGTCCATTCGCAACCTGTACCTGGACGCCAACCAGATTGTCTTCGTAAGCCCGCTGTACAATCTAATTGGTTTGGAGAAGCTCAAGCTCGCTCACAATCAAATCGACGACATCCTCGGCCTTACCGCGAATCCCGGGTTGAATGCCGGCGACACCGTCTGGCTTACCGATAATCCTCTCTCGGCGGCCTCGACCGACAGCCTGCTCACCGTGCTTCGAAATCGGGGTGTGGTGGTAATCTACTGAAGCGGCTCGGTCCGGGCAGGGGGAAGGAGTCGAACCGTCGACGGCCACCATGGAAGGGCATGGCCGGAGGTTCCCCCCCCGACCATCTTCCGGCCACCGCTGAACCGACCGGCTTCCGGATTCTCCTTGCATTCATCGACCAATTCAATCTATATTACGGGCACGGCGAGCCGGCTGTGCTCGGCCCGCCGCACCAGTAGTCAAGTTCACCGCGCCAATCATCCTCGGTCGACTCGCAGTCACATTTCCATCCGGAGGCGGCGGAACGAGGTCGGCCGTAGCGAAGAAACCCGTCAGTCACCTCCAGCTCATAGAAAGGACTCGTTATGAAGGTCGGATTGAGAGGAACGCTCGCACTGGTCGGCATCGCGGCGGTAGTCGCCGGATGTTCATCCGGCCAGACCCAAAATGCTGACGGAACGCCGGCGATTCTCCCCCCGGAACCGACCGTGACCCACGCCAACTCACCGGCCGAGGGGATCGAGCATGGCGAGAAGATCACCCCGGTCGATGACGCCCGGCAGGCGTTGCACGCTCAGCACCACGCGCACAAGGCGCTGGAGACCCGCAGCATTCCCGGAACCTTCCAGGCGCCGAACATGACCAGTATCGAGGATTTCGCCCTCTCGAAGGATGACCTGATCGTAATCAACCCGGGACCGGGAGAGTACGTACACGTGATGGAGGGGCAGCGGCACGGCTACCGGAACCTGACCGTCGGCATCACCTACACCGCCCCCGGCGGCGCGCCGCCGATGCACACGCACAAAGGGGAGGAGTCGCATGTGCTGCTGAAAGGGCAGAAAATCCTCTACGCCCTGGGGGATTCGGTCTTCGTCATGGAGGGTCCGTACATCGTCAATATCCCGCCCATGGTGCCGCACTCATTCCAGAACCTCGATACCGAAGTGGCGGAACTGGTCGTGATCTTTCCCACGAATGTGTGGGAATACGACGTGTTGGACTACTTCCCGTTCTCGACTCCCGAGGCGAAGGCAAAGGCGGAAGAGGCAAAACGCGCGCAGTCGGCCGGGAAGTGATTGGCTCGGAGCCGGATTTCTCCCTTCTGTCCGACATCTGCGACCGGCAAACAGTGCAGAAAACCCGCCCCGGGAGATAATCCGGAAGGAAGAATGTCGCAAGCCTATTGGAAACGGCCGGACGATGATGTACATTTGAATATCCGCCCATCCGATCGAAATCGAGGGCGGACCACCTAACCAGCCGTTGGCGGCAGACCCGGCTCCTGCATCGAGCGAAGGAGCGGAGTAAGCACAGGAGGTCAACAATGAGAAGATCAATCGCGATAACAGCACTTCTGACTCTACTGACGGTGACGGCGATCGGCACGGTCGCAGTCGCGGCAAGTTCCGGCAGTAGTCTCCAGACGACCAACGCATGGCAGGCTCCGCCCCAGGAGTTGCTGGAGGTGCTCCACGCACCGCAACTACCCATCGTGTGGACATCCCCCTCCGGCCAGTACCTGCTCCTCGCTGATCCCATGACCTACCCCTCCCTCGTCGAACTGGCGGCGCCGATGCACAAGCTGGCCGGCATCCGCGTCAATCCCGCTACCAACTACGACTACGGTCGCCACGGCAGCACCTCTCCGCGCCTGGTCCGGGTCGAGGATGGTGCGGTAACGCCGCTCGATCTGCCGAAGGAAGTCGAAGTCCACGAGGTGGATTGGACCGCCGATGGCCAACGCTTCGCGCTCACCGTCGGCTATGCCGATCACATCGGCCTCTGGGTCGGCTCGGTGGCGGGTGGGATCACCCGCGTCGAGAACCTCGCGCTCAACCCGCTTATGGGTTCGGCCGTAACCTGGCTGCCCGACCAGAAGCACCTGCTGGTCCGCCGTATCCCGAAGCGCGGGCCGGTTCCCGCGCCGCCGGCCATCCCGGCAGGTCCGGAAATCCGGGAAGGCGCCGGCGCTTCGGCCCGATCCACCTACGAAGCACGCAACCTGCTCGAGACGGCGTACGATGACGCTCTCTTCGATTACTATATGGCCGCCGAACTGGTGATCATCGATCCCGAAGCCGGCACGGAGAAGGTCATCGGTGCGCCAGGATTCTATTCCACGGCGGAGTTCTCCCCCGACGGCGAGTATCTTCTCGTCGAGCGACTGATCGGCCCCTGGTCCCACGAAGTGGCCTGGTGGCGCTTCGCCCGAGAGATCGAAGTGTGGAACCGCGACGGAAGTCTCGTGGCGAAAATCGCCTCATTGCCTTTGGCCGACGCCGTCCCGGTCCACGGTGTCCCTATGGGCCCGCGCTCCGTTTCGTGGCGCCCCACCGCCCCCCACACCCTTTTCTGGGTCGAAGCACTCGACGGGGGAGATCCGCGCGCCGAGGCCTCCCACCGCGACCGGCTTATGACTCTGGCCGCGCCATTCGCCGCCGAACCTAAAGAGGTCTTCCGCGCCGAACACCGCATCTATCCCGAACGCAACGCCTGGAGCGCCAAAGGGGGCACCCTCATGCTCACCCAGCATGAGCGGATGCGACGCCGGCTCTATGTCTGGCTCCTGGATGTGGACAAGGGTACCTCGCGCCTGTGGTTTGATCGCGATGAGGACGACCGCTATGGAGACCCGGGTTATCCCCTTCTCCGCCCGCTGTCGAACGGTCGCTGGGTGCTGCACCAGAAGGGCGACGCTGTCTACTTCCGCGGCAGCGGCGCGACGAACGAAGGCAATCGCCCGTTCCTGGACCTGCGCTCGATGAGCACCGGCAAGGCCGAGCGCCTGTTCCGCTGCGATCGGGACCGCTACGAGTACTTCGTGGCCTTCGCCGGTAACGAGAACCAGTTTGTACTGCGCTCCGAATCCGAGGTTGATGTCCCCAACTACTACCTCGCCAGTCTGGGCAGCCGGATCAAGGCCGCCGAGGGCGAGGCGGCTCGGACCCTGACCCGTCTACCGATCACGCGCTTCGAGGACCCCACGCCGCAACTTCGCCAGATAGAGAAACGCATCGTGCGCTACGAGCGCGAGGACGGCGTGCCGCTCAGCTTCCACCTGATGCTTCCCCCGGGTTACCAGGAAGGCACCCGGCTTCCCACCGTTGTCTATGCGTATCCCCTCGAATATTCCGGCTCAGCCACTGCGGGGCAGGTCGAAGGCTCGACCCATCGCTTCATGCGGATGTACGGCCCCTCCCACCTCTTCTTCCTGCTCCAGGGCTACGCAGTGCTCGACCAGACCGCCATGCCGATGCTCGGCGATCCTGAGACGGCGTACGATACCTTCGTGCCTCAGTTGGTAGCCGATGCGAAAGCGGCCGTGGCCAAGGCGATCGAGATCGGCGTGGCCGATCCCGATCGGATTGGCGTCATCGGCCACAGCCACGGCGGCCTCATGGTCGCCAACCTCCTGGCGCACACCGACCTCTTCCGGGCCGGCATCGCCCGCAGCGGCTCGTACAACAAGACCAACCAGCCCTTCGGCTTCCAGAGCGAGCGGCGTTCGCTGTTCGAAGCAAGAGACGCCTATATTGGACTCTCCCCGACGTTCTTTGCCGATAAGATCGACGAGCCGATCCTGATTATCCATGGCAACGCCGACTCCAACCCGGGCACGCTAACGTTCCAGTCCGAGGTGCTCTTCGAGGCGGTGCGTGGCACGGGTGGCACGACCAGGTTGGTGCTGCTGCCCTTTGAAGATCACGGCTACCGCGCCCGGGAGAACGTGGAACAGGTGCTCGCGGAGCAGGTTCGGTGGTTTGACACGTATGTCAAAGCTGCCGGGCCACGATCGGCTCAAAGCTCGGATTTGCAGTGACCCTTGATTGTGCGGGCTACTCACAGCCGGGCCGTTGCCTCTGACAGCGCCAAATCCGATCTTTTCCTGCCCGGCCCTAACCTGGGGCCGGGCAGTTCATTATCGTCTCCTGACGAGCACGGCGCTCGCAGGCCTGCTGTTCTGATGGAACCGGATCACTGCCTCGTCGTTATCATGCAGTAATGACAATGACAATGATGATCCGGACACTCAGACGGGTACGCCGCCTGACTATCGCGGTTGTCGGTTTCACCGTCCTGGCGCTGGGCATTGTGCTCATCGTGCTGCCGGGACCGGCAGTGCTGGTCATACCGGCCGGTCTGGCCATACTCTCAATCGAATTTGCCTGGGCAAAACGATTGTTGGACAGGGTCAGGCAGAAACTCGGCCGGAAACGCAGCAAGGAGTCTCCCGATAGCCCCATTGCCACCGGCGCTCATCGGCCGCGCGTGGCGACCGAAGAAAGCGGCGCCGTCGATCCGCTGTAATCTCCACGGGCGGACCCACACCTACACCTGCTTAATTCCTGGTCGCCGGGAAACACCCATTGCAGTCAAGCACCCCTCAGATCTGCAGAACAGCCCCCGCTCCGCCCGAAATGTACTTGTCAGGATACCTTGTGCGTATCTCCGCGATCTTCTGCGTGCAGTGTGTTGGGCATACGAACTGCAATTGACTGAGCACATCCAGCTCATCGAATCCATGCAGACCGCCGACCAGCGCATACGGTCGACCGATCTCTTCCGCCTTGTTCAGGATAGCTCCCACACCGGGATGCGAACATCCGGCGACGACCACCAACCCCTGCTCTTCCTCCACAATCAGGGACTGCTCAACTCCTTGGAGTAACCCGGTGGTGTGAAAGTGAGGGTGCAACGGGCGGGCCTCGTCGATGTACACAACCTCCCGCGCCGGCCTGATCCCCCGTAAACTCGACGGCGCGTATATCCGGGCGTGGCCGTTCACACTCAGGAATGCGGACAACCCGCCAATGTGGTCAAAATGCACGTGCGAGAGGAAGAGCTCGTCGATAGAGCCCGGATCTATGCCGAGTTGGGCCATATTCTCAAGCAGCAGCGCCCCGTCGGTCCCGGTGTCGAACAGCATCCGTGTCCCGTGCGCCTCGATAAGACACGAGAACCCCCAGTCGGGACGAAGGTCCGCGCGCCGGGTTTCGTTGTCATAGATGATGGTAATCGTCACAGCAAGTCTCCCAACTGCCCGATCCCGGGCCTGATCTTTGCGAACCGCTTCATGCTGAAAGAAGCCCGACTGGGCAGTTGACGGCAACAACAACCGTGAGGAGGATGTTCGAACCAAGAATACGAACCGGCCACGCCAGGAACGACATGGCCGGTTGTCATCAACCGCGGCGACGCATGGATCGACCGGCGACCCTGCGCCCCAAAGAACTACTCGTTCTTGAGCGAAGCCATATCGATCGAAAACCGGTACTTCACATCCGACTTGAGCATCCGCTCGTACGCCTCATTGATCTTCTGGATAGGAATGACCTCGACATCAGCGGTGATATTGTGCTTGCCGCAGAAATCGAGCATCTCCTGTGTCTCGGCAATGCCGCCGATCAGCGAACCGGAGAAGCTCCGCCGCTTGAGAATGAGAGGGAACGCCGCAACCTGCAAAGGCTTCTCGGGAGCGCCGACCAGCGTGAGGTTGCCGTCGCGGCGAAGCAGGCTGAGGTAGCTGTTGATATCATGGTCGGCGGAAACGGTGTCGAGGATGAAATCGAAACTCCCCGCGTGCTTCTGCATCTCGTTGCTGTTGCGCGAAATGACGACCTCATCGGCCCCGAGGCGACGGGCATCCTCCGTCTTGCCGGCCGTGGTGGTAAAGACAACGACATGGGCGCCGAGCGCGTGGGCGAGTTTCACCCCCATGTGACCCAGCCCGCCGAGGCCGACAACACCAACCTTTTTGCCTTTGGTGATCCCCCAATGCCGCAGCGGGGAGTAAGTCGTGATCCCCGCGCAGAGCAGCGGAGCGGCGCCGGCGAGATCGAGGTTGGCGGGCACCCAAAGCACGAAGTGCTCGTCGACTACAATACTTTCGGAGTAGCCGCCGTAGGTCCGTTCTCCGGTGTGCTCGTCGGGGGAATTATACGTCATAACGACGTTCGAGCAATACTGCTCGAGCCCGGCCTGGCACTCGGGACACGAGCGGTCCGAGCCGACCAGGCAACCCACTGCGGCAAGATCGCCCGGTTTGAACTTCTTCACCTGCGGACCGACTTTCGTGACGCGGCCGACGATTTCGTGGCCGGGCACGATCGGATAGACTGTGCCACCCCACTCGTTGCGAACCGAATGGAGGTCGGAGTGGCAGACGCCGCAGAAGAGGATCTCAATCTGGACGTCGCGATCAGTGGGGTGGTGCCGGCAAATGGTGTGGGAGGCTAAAGCGGACGTGGCGCTGGCGGCAGCGTAGGCTTTGGAGTTGTACATGCGGAGGTCACCTATAATATGGGTTGTTTTGGTGCAAGATACGCCACTTTGCAGGGGAATAGAAGAGCCAATTGACAGCGAAGAGAAGGAATCCCCCGAGGCGCAGAAGTCGGCAGGCGGCCCTTTGGACGCATAGATGCAGACTCCACATCGGTCTCCCGCAGCCGGGTCTCCACCGCGGGCCTTCTGTCGCAGGGTGGGATCATCGAGGAACTTCGGTTACCGTCCCAGGGCCAGACGTTCGAGCTGCGCGTATGCCTATTTCCCAGGTGACAAAACCGTAGCGATTTCGGTCGGTTGGGTGGCCCCGTACTACGCATCCAGTACTGAGCGAATGATATGCGTGGTGCTGACAGGCTGCTCCAGCATGGGGAAGTGGCAGGCGTTCGGTACGGTATGAACGTTGACCCGGCCCTTGAGCCGCTCGGACCATCCAAGTGCGTCGATCACTTCAGAAGCGCTGCGTCCCCGGTCGCCATACAGATCGTCAATCCGCGCTGCAGACCGCTGCGCGGCGTCACTCAGATCCAGTGATGCCAGTTGCTCCCGAAGTGCCGTTGAGTACTTCGGCCGTTCCCGATCGAGCATGTTATTCACTTCGGCGGATAGGACTGATGGCGCGGATGGCATCAGCAGGTTCTTGAAAATCGAATGCGGCGGTGTGAGGAAAGATTCGACGAGAACCACGCGCAAACCCGCAAGATCGGATCTTCCCGCAACCTCCAGTGCGACCAGCCCACCCAGGCTGTGGCCTATCAGTGTGTCCGCCGGCGCCAGATGTATCTCCTCCTGCAGCCAGTTGCTGAAATGGCTGACCGTGTGAAAGTCCAGGGTCAGGTCAGCCGGCCAGGAAAGGGCAACGGTATCCAATCGGTCGGCGAGGGATGCAGCACACGGCCGCCAGATATCCGCCGTACAGGCGTAGCCGGGGAGGAAGTATGCTCGGGGTCTCATAGGCTCACAGCAGTCATAGGTGCAATGACCATCTCATGGCAGCAGGATACTCTGTAAATGGAATATACGCGATTGGCAATGGTCGTGGAGGCAAATATGGTGGAGGTGGGGGGAATCGAACCCCCGACTCGCTATGTGGCACAAGGACTTACGGGTCATTGTGACCAAATTGTGACGCTTTTTCTGAGCCAGTATCGTGAGGTTCTGGAGTGCTTATTCATGGAATGACAACCTCTTCGTTGATCGAGTAGCCCATAGCACGGTATCCAGCGAGCCTCTTTCGATACATTCGAACAAGCATGGGAACATGCCTGTCGACGAAATCATAGACCCGCACTTCGGTTTTGTTGTCCTGTAAGCGGTGCAAGCGCCCAGCATACTGCTGTAACGTCCCACGCCAGGAAATCGGCAATGACAGAAACAATGTATCCAGGCGGGCGTCATCGAACCCCTCACCAATATGTCTGCCTGTCGCCAGGATAACTCGCTTCACATTATCGGGAATTGACTTCAGCTGCTCGGATACTGCCTCACGTTGCTTCTTTCCCATTCCTCCCTTCAGTATGACTATATTCTCAACTGAGTCTCTCAGCATCTCCGACAGGATCTTGAGGTGCTCAGTCCTTTCTGTCAGAACCAGCGGAGACCGGCCGTTTGCCACAGAGACAAGAACCTGTTGGGTGATTTGAACGTTTCGTTCGTGATCATGCGTTAGCGCGGCATACAACTCCTGAATTGTCGGCTCCGCCACAGACTCTGGAATCCTGAAGGAGGTCACCCTCAGAAGTACAATATGTTCGAAGGGCCGTTCAAGCGCCAAGGCTCTGCCATCAACTCTTGCCCTAATTGGACCACACTGCATGATAATAATAGGATGATGTCCATCTCTTCTGGTCGGAGTGGCGGTCAGGCCGACAACATAACGTGCCTTAACCTGCTTGAGTACCTGTTCGAAACTGAAGGCAGATACGTGATGGCACTCATCGACTATCACCTGCCCGTAGTCGGCCACCAAATCGAGAACTTTCCCCTTTTTCTGAAGGCTCTGAATCACGGCAACGTCAACTACGCCGGTTAACTTCCTCTTTCCGCCGCCGTAAAGTCCTATCTCTTCTGGCGGAATATTCAGAAACAGGCCCAGCCGTTCCCGCCACTGATCCATGAGTATACGCCGGTGAACCAATATCAACGTGTTTACTTTTCGTTGGCCAATCAGCCAGGAGGCAATTGCGGTCTTGCCAAACCCGGTAGTCGCCGCCAACACACCTATTTCACTCATAAGCATTGTCGAAGCGGCATCAACCTGCCTGTCCTGCAATTTGCCCTCAAAGGATATAACGATTGGCTTCCCGGAGAATCGTCTGTCTTCCAGCTTCAAACCGACATTGCAGGAATTGAGAAGATCCCCGACTTCATCCAGGCAGCCTCTTGGAAGACCGATGTGTTTCGGGAATTCTTCTGCACAGTTAATTATGCGAGGTTTTCCAAATGTGGAAAGACGCATGGCCTGTGCACGATAGAATTCCGGATTCTGAAAAGCAGCCAGTCGAACTAACCTGCTGGTCGACTGCGGAGACAGCTCTGCTTTCTCTATATATAGAAGATTGCTATACACAATTGACAGGCTCTTGCGAAAGGGACCCTTGAATTCCAGTTCAGGAAATTGCTTCGAGGGAGTCAGCGTCCACGGATCATCTTGAGCGAGATCATCATACTTTACGGCGCGAACTCCAATCACCGAGTTCGACCTTTCAGAGTCTTTGACGATGTACTTCACTTCATCTGGGTTGATTCTCTTAATGGATGCCAGATACTCCCATTGATCCGGATAAGGCCTCAAATCAGCATCAAGAAATACGGAATTGCCCTTCTCACTTGGAATGCTTTGAAGCGGCAATGCTATCAGATTTCCGAAGCCTCCTTTGGGCATAGTGTCCTGACTGGGAAAGAAGCGATCGTATGAGTCCATTCCAATCTCATGTCTTGTTGAAAGAGCATTCGTCAAAACGGCACTGCCGAGTTTGCGCGCCAGGAATGCCGGTATTGTCGCCGAGAAGAAGATCCAAATGTGAGCCCCTTGTCCGGATCGAGACCGTTCCAGAGCCGCAGGGACACCCATGTCCCCACAGGCCCGTAGAAACCCGATTACATCATCCTGCCAGGACGCTTTATCGAAATCCGCAGCCAACAAGTAACATGTCTCATCGGTCAGTAGAGGGTATATCCCGACTGTCTTCTTTCCGGCGAGATGCTCTTCGATCACTGAGTCTCTAAGTGGCAGGTAATTGCTATTGGGGCATTTTGAACACGGTTTTCGGCATAACACCGGATCCCATTCATTGGCACAGGCCGGAGCATAGCCGGACTTCCCTGATCTGTTTTCCCAGCGGATGGCGAATACATCGTCGCGCCCTCGGAACAAATCTCGGAATAGCCGTACCTTCTCGATTTTCGCTCTTGGCGCGATTTCACTTGCATCATCGGGGACAGGTAGCGTACCACTGGACGGCGTTTGACAATGAAGAGAAGATGCCGGCTTGACGGAAAAGGATGCGATAACCTTCTTCAGTGTCTTGTTTTCGATACGAAGACGTTCGTTTTCCTCCTGCAGATCGCGAAGCTTGCGCGACAAATCCTTTTCGTCTTCATCTTGCATGAAATTACTGTCTCTAACCCCAACTGCCGTCAGTCCATTGTCGCTTGAATGCGTGCCCAGAGGCGGCCGCCTGAAGTGGTCCAAGTAAGAAGCCCCTCAGCTCTTTGATGATTTGAGCTAAATCGACGTCAAGGTCTGTAAGGCCGCTTCGATCTGTGAATGCTCTCCACTGACTGACCTTATCCTTGCTCATCGCGAATTCACCACTCAATGCGAGAGGTATATCGCTTGGAATCGGTGTGTCTCGGCGCATGAAAGTGGCCGTGATCGCCGAAACCAGATTATAACCATCGAAAGAAAAGGTCTTTGACAGAACATAGATGTCATAGTAGTCCTTCATGCGACTGTTGGCCATACCCAGGGCGACCATTGCCTGAAACTTCTCCGCGATCAACGTCTCCATGGGGTAAGCTCGTATTCGGGGAGCCGGAAAATCGAGAAGAACCGGATACTCTACTGGTAGGGCCTTTGGGGTCACGACATCTCCAAAGCCGACATCAATCTGGATTCTTGTCTTGGCGTTTCCCAATCTGCCAACTAACTTCACCCGTCGTCCGGAGTATTCCTGATCGCCACGAATTTCCTCTATGCCTATACTGCTCGGATCAAATACAAGCCCATCTCTTTCGACCTCAACCCGACAGATTTCCTCAAACATCTTCCTAAGGGCCTCCTCCGAAGATTCTCCAAACCCGAGCAAATCCAGGTCACGGGTCGGCCGATGCGATTGGCCCATCCAAACGGTTAGTAGCATAGCCCCCTTCAGGACAAACTCATCTGCGTATTGTGAACAGGACAGCCGGTAGAGGAATCTCTCGACAGCATATCTCGTCAGGATTAAATTGAAGTCTTCTTTCCGCTCCCGGCTGAGATTCAGCAGGCGCTGATGCACGGATACATCAATGTGTTCTGGATTCCGCTTGCTCATGTGAGGGACTCAAGGTACGGTTTCATGATGTTCCCGACTCTGCAGATTTTGCCATATTTCCAAAGATCATCCATAGTGCACTTACGCGAACGATAGCAATCACGTAGAGCCTCAAGAGCTACATCC
>JBGSIV010000097.1:0-3492 GCA_041742355.1 Candidatus Zixiibacteriota bacterium | reverse complement strand
CGCCTCTTCCCCCGGCTGGCCCAGCAGCCCCTGGCGGATCGCCCGGGTTTGGACCGGGAGCAGGGTATCCCCCTGGCGCCGCCGCCAGGATTCGATCAGCCGCCGCGGGATTCCGTAGCGCTGGAGTTCGTCTAACCGCATCATGTGCATGTGCTCATCTCCCCGATATGCCGAATTCGATTCCCTGATGTCTCGTGTCGCCTTCCCTTTGGGTTCGTGTCTCCCCTGTCCCGGCCTTTGCGCAACCCCTCAGTTGCAGCTTCCCCAGCCGCACGAGGGGCAGGAAAAACAGCCGCCCAGCCGGACCATGCCGGCGTTGCAATCCGGGCAGGTCGCGACATCGTGGTAGCAGCAGGAATCACCGGCGACACTCACCGGCGTGTTCATCCAGTCAAACGAGAGGTCGGCGCCGAACAAGGGGACATCGTGGTAGCGACTCTGGTCGCCGAAAAAGTCGCTGTGAGGGAACTGCTCGTGAGCCATCTGGTTTCCTTTCCGCTCTGGTTCGTTTCCTGTGACAACAGTTATACTGCACATTTGTGCCCCTGTCAAGGGAAATATGTCAACCGAACCAAAAATACTGCACATGAGAGCAGTTGCACTTGCAGGGCTATTGAATTTCAACAGGTTACGGGATGACTTCTGGGGCGAAATAGGCGAAACCTGACAGGGTAGCCGGGATGACAAGAGCGCGGGATTTCCCCCCTGCACACCGAACGCCGGGTCACACTATCGCGCCTCGGTCAAGGTGCGCGATATGGTTCTTCACTCCGTATATGGTGTGAGGGAAAGCTGACCCCGAAACGAAAGGATGGAAACGGATGAATCGTTCACTTGCTCTGCGTATCGGTCTGCCGATACTCGCCCTCGCCCTGATTGTCAGCCCACTGGTGCTCTCGCAGCAGGCGCAGCAACAGCCGCAACAGACGGCTGCGCCCGACGGCTCCAAGGCTTTTACCGATGCCAAGTGCGGCAGTTGCCACTATGTCGAATCGCTCGAGCTCGGCAAGAAGCCGGCCGAGGGGAAAGACAACGCCGCCCCGAACCTGCCGGCGGAGGGGCAGATCTACGACCCGGCGCAGTTGGAGAAATACCTCAAGAAAGAAGATACCCTGAGCAACGGGAAGAAACACCCGGGCACCGCATACAAAGGCTCCGAGGGGCAGCTCGATACGCTAACGCTCTGGCTGGCGCACCTGTCGGTTCACGATTCGGCCAAGGTGCAGACGCCCGAGGGGAAGTAGCGGACGTCAACTCTTGGAGAAGCCGGCTGCGACAGCGAAGTGGCCGGTACGAGACATATGCCAAAAGGTCCGGCGTAGCATCACCGGACCTTCTTTTTTGTGCTGGCGAACTCTGGGATGTTCAGCGGATGCAGTGGGAGGTGACCCCCTGAGCCTCGAGGAAAGCCTCGGCGCCGGGCCCCTGCAAAATCGCCAGAGTCGCGAGGAACCCCGCCTCGATACAAGTCGCTCCGACCACCGTCACGCTCCGCGGGGCATCGGACACCGGCCAGCCCGTGGTCGGATTAAGAATATGTCCGAAACGCTGCCCTTTGTAAGTGCAGTATCGGCGGGAGTCGCCGCTGGTGGCGATCGCGCCATTGGTCAGATCGAACTGCCCCACCGCCCGCTCCTCCCGCAGTGGATCCTCGATGCCGATTGCCCAAACGCGCGGATTCCCGGTGGGGCTGACGGCGCGCAGGTCGCCGCCGAAATTGACCATCAGCGGTGAAGCGGTCTCAGCCTGCAGCAGCTGGGTGACGCGGTCGACCGCGTACTCCTTGCCCAGACCGCCGAAATCGATTTCCATGCCGTCCGGCAGTCTCATTGCCGTATCGTTCCACTCGACCTTTCCCCATCCTACCCGCTTCCGGAGTTCGATAATCAGCGCTTCATCCGGCGCCGCTTCGCCGCCGTCGAATGTCCAGGCCTTGCGCAGCACCCCCGAGGTGACGTCAAACAGCCGATCGCTCAGGTGGTACCCGTCGTGGGCGAACTGAACCAGGCGGGCGGTTTCCTCGTCGATCGCCACCGCCTCCCCCCCGGCGTTATTGATCCGGTGAACGATATTCCCCTCGCGGTAACGGCTGTATTTGTTTTCGATCCGACGGGTCTCGGCAAGTGCGAGCGAGGCCAGTTGCCCGGCCTCGCTCTCGGTGGAACTACATATATGAACCTCGCACGGACCGGCCATAGCGGTGAAGTCGGCGATCCAGATTCCGGCCCGGCTCTGCAGAACGAATCTGTCGTTTGTCTCAGAGGCCATAGGAGAGTCCCAGGCGGATCATGAAGACGTCGAGGTCAGGAAACAGCTCGTGGTCTCTCAGGGCGCCTAACGCCTCGGGCGGGCTGGCATCTCCCCGCTGAATATAGTACTCCCCGGCGACAGTCAGATCCAACGCGTTCGTCACCGGCAGGAAGTACTCCAGCCCCGCCGTGTAGGCCGTGAAGTCCGCCAGGCGGTAATCGGCGGAAGCAAAGCCCGACACGGACCCGTCGATCAGAAACGGGCGATAAAAGTCGGCTTCGGACTGGCGGTACCAGCGCAGGTGCGGTTCGACCGCGTGGCCCTTCCCGAGTGCCTGCTTGTAGAACAGATCGACCGTGTGCGACGCGGTTCCCCAGTCGTCCCAGAAGTACCGGTACGAGAGGTCGAGCACGTTCCCTGAGAGGTACCGCCTTGCCCGGCCGAACAACGCGTGTTTGGTGCGCGTTTCCGGACGATTCTCGAAACGGTAGTCGACTGGATCACCGGCGTTGTCCGACTCGGCCGATTCGACCACGGTCACGATTTTGAACGGGTCGGTCAGGTAGCCGGAGGAACGGCTGAAAGAATAATTGAATTGGGCGATCGTCTTGCGGTCGATGACTTGAGTCACGCCGAGCACGAGATCGACCACCGTCTTGGTGTCGCTGCTGCCGATCCGGGGCTGGCTCTGCCCCGCTGGGAGCATCGCCGCAAGCGGCTCGGGAATGCCCCCTTCCGGAGAAATCTCGTCACGCGAGAACGAAGCGGACAGGCCGACCGTGGTGTTCTTCTTGTTGAAATCGTGCGTCACCGAGGCATTGCCGCCGAGCGACAGGTAGTCGTACTCGCTGGAGAAGTGCCCGCCCAGCGACAGCGTGGTCAGGCGACCTACCGTCTGGCTGATCGACGCGTCGACGCCGAACCGGGTGTCGTGGAACGTATCATCGAGCGGCGTTTCCCCCGGCTGCACCGTGTAGCTGCCGTTGCCCGAGGGGCGGGTAAAGGTCTGGATGCGGCGCGACGGCACGCCGCCGTTGGGTGACGCCCCGGTGAGGCCGTCGTAAGTGAGCTTGATGCTGAGGGTGCGGTCCTCATTGAGACGCCACTGCAGGCCGGAAATGTTTTCGACCGCCGTGACGCGGTCGGTTTCGTTGTACAGCAGAAACGACGATTCGATCTTGCCCCGTTCGGCCGCTGTCGCCGCGCCCGAGCCGAGGAGCGTGGCCGCGATCGCGGTCACCG
>JBGSIV010000096.1:0-4481 GCA_041742355.1 Candidatus Zixiibacteriota bacterium | reverse complement strand
TCGGTGTGCCCTTCGATCAGCACCGTCGTGTTCTCGTACTTGTTGAGAATCCCGGCGAGCTGCTGGATATTCTGCTGGGCCTCGGAGCGCAGCGTGGACTTATTGACATCAAAGAGGATCCCGGACGCGAAGGTGATCTTGATACCTTCGCCGACGCGTTCGATCTGGGCGCCCTCGAGGTCGCGGCGCATCTCTTCGGCCTGGTTATCCATATAGTTGCCGATGTAAGCGCCGGCCGCGCCGCCGACAGCCGCGCCGATAATGGCGCCAATAGCGGTGTTACCGGCCTTGTTGCCGATCAGGCCGCCCACAACGGCGCCTGAACCCGCGCCGATCAGGGCGCCGCGGTCACGTTTGCTGAGGCCACATCCGACCATAATACCGGCAACAAGCGAGACACACACTGCCGCAACTACAATGCGTTTCAGCATACAGTTCACTCCTTAAGCTGTAAGTTTCGCGGTAACTCCCGCGCCATTAGGATCGGCCGCTTGCATGCGCAATTCCACCATAATTTGCGAGAATTTTCAGCATGGGGCAAGTGGGATTTGGAGTTAGTCGCGTTGGCGCAGATCTGCGCACACGGGGTAACTGCCAGATTGGCGCAGTCGCTGCCGGTCAGGCGGGCCACCCGTGCCTCTATGGCAGAGCGGAGCGCCAACTTGGCAGTCGGTCTGCATCGCGAGATCGGAAGCTTCCGTCAACGTATTGTAATTCAATCGGTTACTGCGATTGGCACACGGTTTGATTATATCCGGGCAGACAGACAAAGCAAAAATGAAAAGATCGATAGAAACCAGACAAGGAGGATCAAAACCATGCGTAACGTGATGATTCCGAACCGCGTAGCCCGGGAAATCGACAACATGTTCAACACCTTCATGACCTTCCCGCGCATCGAAACCGAAAACGCCGACTTCACCCCGCGCGTCGATATCCGCGAGACCAACGACAACGTGCGCCTCGTGTTCGAACTGCCGGGGATGGAGAAGAAGGACATCAAGGTCGTGGTCAAGGACAACGTCCTGACCGTCTCGGGCGAGCGCAAGGTGAGCACGGACGACAGCGAAGTCCGGTTCGTGCGGAGCGAGATTTTCGTCGGATCGTTCACCCGGTCGTTCACCCTGCCGGAGACGATCGACGCCGAGAAGATCTCGGCCGACTACCGCAACGGCCTGCTGGAAATCACGCTGGCCAAGAAGGAAGCGGTGAAGCCGAAAGAGATCGAGGTCAATGTCGGGTAAAGCAGTCGGACCCAGTGGCACTCCTGCGGTGTGAGCAAGGCCGGTCTCCGACCGGCCTTTTTTACGGCGAGTCAATTGGGGGGAGACACCAGCCAGTCGTTGGAAAGGAGAATTGAGCATGAGCAAGATAATCGGCATAGATCTCGGCACGACCAACTCGGTCGTCGCGGTCATCGAAGGATCCGAACCGGTCGTGATCCCCAACAGCGAAGGGGGGCGCACCACCCCCTCGGTCGTGGCGATCGACCGGAGCGGCGAACGCCTGGTCGGCACGGTGGCCAAGCGCCAGGCGGTGACCAACCCGATGAACACCGCCTTCTCGGCCAAACGCCTGATCGGCCGCCAGTTCGACGAAGTACAGGCGGAGATCAGGAACTTCCCCTACAAAGTCAAACGGGGGGCCGACGGAACACCCATGATCGAGATGGGCGGCACCGAACACAAGCCCGCGCAGATCTCGGCGATGGTGCTCGCCAAGATGAAAAAGACGGCCGAGGACTACCTCGGTCATGAAGTGAAAGAGGCGGTGATCACGGTCCCGGCCTATTTCAACGACTCGCAGCGGCAGGCGACCAAGGATGCCGGGCGAATCGCGGGGCTCGAGGTCAAGCGCATCATCAACGAACCGACCGCAGCGGCGCTCGCCTACGGCCTGGACAAGAAGAAGACGGGCAAGGTGGCGGTGTTCGATCTCGGCGGCGGGACGTTCGACATCTCGATCCTCGAATTGAGCGACGGGGTGTTCGAAGTGCTCTCCACCAACGGAGACACGCACCTAGGCGGCGACGATTTCGACAAGCGCATTATCGACTGGCTGGTGGACGAGTTCCGCAAGTCGGATGGAATCGACCTGGGCAAGGACCCGATGGCCCTTCAGCGCCTCAGAGAGGCGGCCGAGAAGGCCAAGATCGAGCTGTCCTCGACCATGCAGACCGCCGTCAACCTCCCGTTCGTGACCGCCGATATGAACGGACCGCGGCACCTGAATGTCACGCTCACGCGGGCGAAGTTCGAATCGCTGGTGGACGACCTTCTGGACCGGACCCGCCGCCCGGTGGAGAACGCCCTCGCCGACGCCAAGCTCGGTGTGGAGCAGGTCGACGAGGTCATCCTGGTCGGCGGTATGACCCGGATGCCGAAGGTCGGGCAGATGGTGAAGGATCTGTTCCAGCGCGAGCCGAATCGCTCGGTCAACCCGGACGAGGTGGTGGCGCTGGGCGCGGCAATCCAGGGAGGTGTGCTGGCCGGTGATGTCAAGGATGTCCTCTTGCTCGATGTCACCCCGCTGTCGCTCGGAATCGAAACGCTGGGCGGCGTGATGACCAAGCTCATCGAGCGCAACACCACGATCCCGACCCGGCGGTCGCAGATCTTCTCGACCGCGGCCGACAGCCAGCCGCAGGTCGATATCCACGTGCTCCAGGGGGAGCGCGAGATGGCGATCGACAACAAAACGATCGGCCGGTTCGTTCTCGACGGCATCCCGCCGGCGCCCCGGGGGATCCCGCAGATCGAGGTGACGTTTGATATCGACGCGAACGGTATCCTCAATGTCTCGGCCAAAGACAAGGCGACCGGCAAGGAACAGCACATCCGTATCGAGGCGTCGTCGGGCCTCTCCGAGGCGGAAATCGACCGGATGGTCAAAGACGCCCAGGCGCACGAGCGCGAGGACAAGGAGAACCGCCAGCGGGTCGAGGCCCGCAACCAGGCCGACGCGGCGCTGTGGCAGTCGGACAAGCAGCTCAAGGATTTCGGCGACAAGGTCTCCGATGAGCAGAAGGGGAAGATTCAGGCGGCGACGGATCGTCTGAACACGGCCCTGAAAGGGGACAGAGTCGACGAAATCACCTCTGCGACCGAGCAGCTCCAGCAGATCTGGCAGGAGGTCTCGGCGGCGATGTACCAGCAGGCCTCGCAGTCGGCGGGGCCGACCGGTCCAAGTGGGGCCGGACAGGCCCAGGGCAACGGCCGGCAGCGTGACAACGACGCGGTCGATGCTGATTTCGAGGAAGTGAAGTAAGCGTTCGTTCGGGTTGATGCCTTGCGGGGATTCCGGCCGGAGGGATTCGGCCGGGTCCCTGCCGGGCGAACGAAAAGGACCCATTGAGGGTTACGGGGGATACGGAGGCTGATGGATCTAATTGAGTACGCCGCGGGATCGGCGAAATTAGATGGTTGCCGGGGGATATGAGTGCGCCGTAGATTGAAGGGGACAACGGAATGAGCAAGAACTACTACGACATACTCGGAGTCAAAGAGGACGCCTCGGCCGAGGAGATCAAAAAGGCGTTCCGCAAGCTGGCGATGAAATACCACCCGGACCGCAACCCCGGGAAGGCCGAAGCGGAAGCGAAGTTCAAGGAGATCTCGGAAGCGAACGAGACGTTGTCGGACCCCAAGAAGCGCGCCGAGTATGACAACCTGCGCAAGTACGGGGCGTTTACCGGCGGCCAGGGGTTCGATCCGAATGCGCACGGTGGGCAGGGGTTTGATTTCTCGGACTTGTTCCGCCAGGGATCCGGCGGGCGCGGCGGGTTCCAGACGTTCCGGTTTGGCGGGGATGTCGACGGGATGGAAGATATCCTCTCGCAGTTTTTCGGCGGCGGCACGGGAGCCGGGTTCGGCGGACGCACCGGACGCGGTCGGCGCGCACAGCAGTCGATGCAGGGGAAGGACCTTCGGGCGACAGTCACGGTGACCTTCCGGGAGGCAATGGAAGGGGCGAAGAAACGGATCAAGATCAGGCAGACGGGCAAGACGCTCAATGTGAGCATTCCCGCCGGAGTCGAGAGCGGCACAAAGATTCGCCTCGCGGGGCAGGGACTTCCGGGAGCAAGTTACCCCGGAATGCCCGCCGGCCCTGCGGGGGATATGATAGTGACGGTGAAAGTTATGGCGGATCAGAATTTCGAACGCAAGGGGAACGACATCTACACGACGGTGATGATCCCGTTCAAGGACGCTATCCTCGGCACGAAGGCGGAAGTGAAGACCTTGAGCAAGACGATCATGTTGACGATCCCGCCGGGGACGCAGCCAGGGGCGAAACTGCGGTTGAAGGGGATGGGGCTGCATGTGGGGGAGGTCCAGGGGGACCAGTATGTGGAGGTGCAGGTGACGTTGCCGAAAGCGAGCGAGTTGACCGAAAAGCAGCGGCAGGCGCTGGAGGAGTGGTGAGGGGACGCGCTGTGGTGTCAGGTGTCCTCACCTGACACCACAGAGCGAGGCACGACC